>JBEANP010000062.1:0-11778 GCA_041165385.1 Pseudomonadota bacterium
CAGTTGCAGTCCTTTTTCTTGCGCCTTGTCGGCAATCAACGTTTGCACATCGTCAATCACGTTTTGGATGAAGAAGTCGATATGTTCGAGCTGCAACATGCCGGCCTCGATCTTGGAGATATCGAGCACATCATTGACAATAGCCAGTAAGTGGTATCCGGCGTTTTGAATTTTTTGCACGTAATCCCGCTGCCGAGTGGTCAGTTCAGTTTGAAGAGCCAGGTGACTCATGCCAATGACCGCGTTCATCGGTGTGCGAATTTCATGGCTCATATTGGCCAAAAAAACGCTTTTGTGCTGATTAGCAGCCTCCGCAGTCGCACGTGCGACTATCAGTTGCGACTGTGCTGTTTTCAATTGTGTGTGTTGCTCTTCTAGCTCATTCAATGCACCACTAAGTTGCTGCGTCCGAACCTCTACTGTGCTCTCTAGATTGGCATACAGGTTCGCATTTTCAATCGAGATGGCCGCTTGTGATGCCAGCACCCGCATAGTTTCCAGCCGCCCCGGAGTAAACACATCGCTGGCGAGGCTGTTTTCCAGGTAGAGCACGCCTCGAAGCGTTCCCGCAATTAACAAGGGCACGCACATCACGGACTTGGCCCGTGATGACTGAATATAAGTATCTTGCGTAAACCCGCCATTGACCGCAGCATTTCCCAAAACGACGTCGTCAAGGGTTCGCGCCACATAGTAAATAACGCTTTTTGCCAGGCCCTGGCTTGCATCGAGCGGGCTCGATGCCATGATTTCTTCTGGTTGGTCCTCGTCCCGCCGTGCTTCGATTAACAGGGAGCTAGAAGACGCTCCCACCAGCAACAGCACTTCCTTGTTAGACCCAGCATTTTCGCGGAGTATGCGCATTAGTTTGACGAACAACTCGCGGGCCACGATTTCACTGGAAAGCGTTTGCGCGGCCTTGGAAATAGTAATCAGATCCAGAGCGAGTCCACTTGAATCGGCCTGGCTCACCGTTGTGTTGGTGGCCTGTATCGTGGTTTGCGTGCGAGCTGTGCCGATAGACGCTTGCCTGCCGAGCAGCTGAGGAAAGTTTTCTTCCAGGTAATTAACCTTGCCACTTGCACCCCAGCGGGCATACAGATATCTTGCTTCGTTCAGATAGAACCCGGCGACCTTGGGCCTATTTCTTTCAAAATTAAACCTTCCCATGCGCTCGTTGATCAGTGCCTCGTGGCTTAGGTATCCACTGGCCGTAGCAGCCTCGACAGCTCGCTCATAGAAATTGCTTGCCTGCTCAACGTCTGCGTTTAGCCGCTTGAGTTCTGCCTGCATCAACAGATCAAGGTGACAGAAATTTTCCGGACAATGGGCAGCCCAGCGCTGCATGGTCCTACGTTCTTTTTGCAGGCGTTTGTAGAACTTTCTCCGATCGAGGGGCTTGCATGAACCATAAAGTGCCGCCGTCGTCAGGAAGGCATAAAGGCAAAAATCTGCGGTCCAGGATGAACTAACCAGCGCCTTCATGAGTTGCTCATCGTCGATTTTGCGAACATAGTCCAGCGCCTTCGAATAGTCACCATATTCAAAATGAATGACGAGCTTGCTCAGGTAATAGATAGCCAGGGCATTGAGCGCTTGGCTATCCCGCATCTCGGCAAGGCAAGACACTTCATCAAATTCGGCGTCATTCAGCGTCAGTTGGCCGTAGGTCTGACCACACAGATTTTTTCGGAATTGCTGTTGGACTTTGGAAAAATTCAACGCACTTTGATTCTTGGTCTCGGCAATGATGTTGAGGTATTTCTGCGCCTCCTGAATTGCGCTAGGCAAGTTGACATGGGTTTCCCACTGCGTCATGAAAGTGCCGGCATACCCCAGATAGAACAAGTCCCCAGACTGAAACCCGGCGTCAATCGCACGTTTAAAGTACGGCGTGAGCGTTCTCCAGTGGTGGTTCCAGACATGGGTGAAAGTCGTATAGACCCAGATCGCCCGGCATCTAGCGGCCAGGTCGCCCTGAACCTCATTGAGATTTACACCGAGTTGGCCAAACGCATTACCAGCCTTGAAGTCTTTGAATATGCCGTTGAGAATAATTCCATAACATGCGTAGGCAAAAGCCGAATCTGGACAATTTCCGTGCGCCAGTGATAGATTGACTTGGCGCATGGCCGCAATCGCGAACAGATTGGCGTTGGCGTTTTGGTAGGCTGCTGGAGAGATTTCGGTCAGAATCGTAACGGCCAATCGAATGTCCGGTCGGGTCATCTCGGGCAGGTCAATCAGGCTTGCAACCGGCCGCCGGCCGACATTCCACTTGGTGGCCAATGCCTCGCGAATGACCGAAAATAACGAGGGGTTTTTATCAATTGCGACGCCAAGAATGGCCAACGCCTGTACGCCGACTTGAATCGCTTCAGAGAGTTTGTCCATGACCACGTACTGGCGCAGGCGCATCTGGAATATTTTTGCCTTGTCCAGATTTGTCCGGGCACGTTGCAGCAGCGTCTCGTATTGCGTTTCGGCGGCTTCAAAATCGCCACACAAATACGAGCACTCCAGAAACTCGCGGGCCATCGAAAAAGCCAATTCATAGTCGCTAACCCACGAATCGTCCGTGAGCAAAGACGCACCAATATTGAGATATTCAAATGCCGGTCGATACGCTGTAGACGCCTTGGCCTTTTCGCCAGCAGCCAGGTTCATTCGGGCCAGCCCCATTCTTTCGGCGGGATCGTGAATCAAGTGCTTGGCATAGTTGAGATGCCGCACAACATCCATAATATGACCGGCTTGACTCTGCCCCGATGCGCTTTTGAGTAGCAACCGCCCGATTCCAAGATGCACCTGGTCTTTATGGTCATCGGCAATAAGTGCGTAGGCCGCCTGCTGAATTCGGTCGTGTTTGAACTGACACAGAACTTCAAAACCATTGGTATCGCCTGGCTCATCCCAGACACTGCCTTCTTGGCTCATGGCCTGCGCCAAACGGTATTGATCGCTTAAAGGAACAATAATTTCGTCGCGAACGGCCGGCCACAAGGCCTTGACCACTGACAAGAAGGAGACTTCCATGACACGTGCCAATGTTCGCAAGTCGAACTGACTGCCAATACAGGCCGCGATCTGCAACACATTTTGCGATTCAATCGGAAGTTGTTTGAGCCTAGCGACCATGAAGTCCGCCACGTTGGGGCTTATGTCCACAGCATCGATTCGTGCCAAGTCCCATATCCATCCGCCGCAAGCCGGTGAGATTTCGATGCAACCTTCTAGATACAGTTTGCGTAACAATTCATGTACGAAGAACGGGTTTCCCTGCGTCTTTTGGAAAACGGATGCAGAGAGTTCGCGAACAGCATCGATATTGCGATGAACCGTGCCAGCAACTATCAATGGTACGGTTTCCCGGGTTAGAGGTGGCAGATTGAGCTCGGCGACCGCCTTGATCTTTCTAATCGCAGCCAAAGTGAGTGCCATAGGATGGCCGTCACTGACTTCATTGCTTCGATACCCGGCGATAAGGTAGAGGTAGCCGACTTCACTGGATATAACCAAGCTTTCAACCAAATTTAGCGTGGCTGTGTCGCTCCACTGAAGATCATCCAAAAAAATAACCAGCGGGTGGTCTGCTGTCGCGAACACGCCAATGAGGCGCCGAAAAGTCCCAAGGAAGCGATTCTTCGTTTCCTCAGGATTCATTTCCTGAGGTGGTGCTTGACTTCCAATAACGTCCTCCAGCTCAGGAAGCACTTCAAGAATGAGTTGCCCATTGGGACCGAGTGCCTCCTGCAGGCGGCTTTGCCAGTAACTCAGACGGCCAGCTGACTCACTCAGAATTTGTCTGATCAGACCTTGAAATGCCTGCGTCACCGCACGGTAGGGCACGTCGCGTTCGAATTGATCAAACTTTCCTTCTATGAAGTAGCCCTTGCTTTGAACGATGGGTTTTTTGACCTCGTGAACCAGCGATGTCTTGCCTACGCCGGAATTTCCAGTCACACAAATTAATTCAGTATTGCCACGGGTAACTGCAGCAAAGCCTGTCAGCAGCGCCTGGGTTTCCACCTCGCGGCCGTACAGTATTTGCGAGACCTGAAATTTTTCAGAAATATCAGATCTTCCAAGCGGAAAAATTTCAATGGCGCGCTTGGCCTCCCACTGATCCCTACATGTGCGCAAATCGTCCAACAGACCTTGCGAACTCTGGTAACGATCTTCTGGAGTTTTGGCCAACAGCTTGAGAATGACTTTCGCCAGCATTTCCGGGATAGCCGGGTTGATGCTGCGGGGGGAAGGTGGAATTTTGGCAATGTGGCTATAAACCCAGCCCATGGTGTCCTCAGCTGAGAACGGAAGATAGCCACCGGTTACCAGTTCATAAAAGGTGACTCCCAGAGAATAATAGTCCGTACGGTAATCAACCAACCGATTGATACGTCCGGTCTGTTCGGGTGCGATATAAACCAACGACCCTTCCAGCAGGTTGGCTGTGCTGACGTCTTGGCGTTCCCGAGAAAGTTCTGTGGCAATGCCGAAGTCGATGATTCGCGTGGAGCCAGTACTTTCTTCCCAAAGAATATTGCGCGGATTGATGTCTTTGTGAATGACGTGTGCGTGGTGAATACCCTGCAAAACTTGAACAATATCCGTTGCCAGCTTGAAGAAGCTGTCGATGGAGAGTGGGCTCCTGGCGGCAGCCCGGCATTGCCCGAGATATGACGCCAAATTAATACCTGCAACATCTTCCATGACCATGACGACACTATGGCCGAAGCGCTCAAAGCTCTCGACACGAATGACTCCGGGAACATCGATCAACCGCTTGGCCAATTGAAATTCATGCTGAAGCTGGGCAATGTCCCCCCGGGTCGGGTGTGGCGTTCTCAGCGTCTTCAACACAACCCTATGCTGGTCGACCTCGCGCACGGCCCGGTAAATACTTGCTTTGTGTGACTGATGTACGGTGGCTTGAATCCGATATCCGGGGACTATTTGCTGCATCCGATTTCCATTCGTCAACTGTTGATACTGGCAGCCCGCCTGGCTCGGTGATCCCCGGGCACATGGACCACTTAAATACTAATACTGTTTGGAATCATCGACGGTAACTGGCATTGATAGGGCATGGGCCTGCATCGATTGCGCTGACGTATGGTCTTCTCGATCTCAGCGAGATTCTCCTGAAAATCCAGCGCCAATTCTGAGATTTTGGGATCAGTGAAATAGGGAATACGCGGGTTGGAACTGTACTGGCCGAAGGTATCAAACTGGATACCAGACAGCAAATATCCGAAGGATACGATGTAGAGGGCTATGTCAAGAGGCGGGTACCACTTCATGCAATCTTCGGCCGAATCTATCACGGTACTTTTTTGCGGAGGTGCATGGTAGATGGTTCCAGAGACAGCAGGAGAATAGGTCATCAGCGGAAACTGCGCGTAATTGACGGATGCGTGTTGAGGGCCTGCGATGTAGATGATGTGCGACACCAACTCAACCAGATAATCTCGGCTGTCAAGTCGAAATGGCGCACCGATATTGCCAGTCGCCGTGAGACCGTTCAATCCCTTGAACCCTGCGTAAAGGGGCGATACCAGCTCGTTGATCCAGCCCTGCACTTCGTAATCGTCTGCAACGGACTGGTCGCTGGGATAGTAAGTCGCTACATAGCTGCCGACAAATTTCTTGATCGCATTCCAAAGTAGCAAGGTGTCGTCCCTGAACGGAAATTCTGGAAGTGCATCACCATCAACACCACGCAAATTGAAAAGATGGTCTGGGTTGTGTTCATCCCAACGCCAGGCAGCATCCGCTTTGACGAGTAACTGGGCGGTTGACTCGATTGTTGGGCCAATGACAGTGGCAACCACACCACCAGGGACAATCAGACTGTGTAGTGCAGCGTCGTTAATCTCAATCGTGAAACGGAAATGCGGGAGCAGCAATTTCATCAGAGGATGCTGAATAGGCAGCCGGCGATGGCTAGCAACGACCACCGGCTCAACAGTGAGATGGCAGGCGCCCAGATGCGCCACAGATTCATGTTGTACGGCACAAATAGAGTTGATGATGAATTTCGCAATTTTCCATTTGAGGCCGTTGGCATCGTCGGCGTTCGAGCAGTTATTGGGCGTAAAAACCGGAGTGGACTCCGCATCAAATGCTTGCCCAAGCTGAATCGCGATCGGCTGCAATGCCCCCTTACCAGGGGGAAATCCTGTGGGCGGAGTCGGATTCCAATAAAACAGTGCGATAGGGGCCGGCAGATAGCGCTGATCGCCGTGAACTACACCACCTTCGGCCCCATCGAACTGCACATAGTCACAGACAAACAACCGGTTTTGCTCAGCCGCCTCTTGCAAAGTTATGTCATCACGCGCGATAACAGACTGAAACATTGCGTCCGTCACCGGCAATTTTTTCAACAGATCAGACAGCAACACAGCTTGCGCACTCGTCCCCAGCTGTGCTTTCACACCCTGTAGATTCGTTGTGTTAAACCCCGCAATTTGCAGGTACCCAAAAAACCAGTCATGTTCCCAGACGTCTCCCTCTGTCGGCATCCACTGCTTCTTTTCAAGCGTCAAAATGGAGGGCTTGGGCAGTCCTTCGAATAGGTTTGCGTAGTCGTCAATCGTTCGGGCACGAAGGTACTTACCATCTTTGTGATCCCGGAGCATGTCGATCATGGTTGACTTCAGAAATGCCGTTACACCGGACTTCAAAAATTCTTCAAAAACCTGCTCAAGACCCGTGAACATTTTCTCCAGGTCCTTTGGCAACTGAACCAGGCCGTCGATGGCCTGTCTGATCTTCTTCGGCAAATCGCCTAAAGCTTTCGTAAAGTCTTTGAGGTTTTCAATATCCTTGCAGATGTTGAGGCTCATTTCCCTAGCCAGTTTTTCATAGCTCTCCTCAACGCTTACGAAAACTTCCCCGGGCAGGTCGTCCATTAACTCCCTTTTCAGCAAATCAAACACCACATTTTTAAAATTCTCTGCCAGTGGCAAGAATGTGGCGATGACCTTTGCATCGTATTCAATAGTGAAGTTTTCCCCTTCAGGAACATCCGCCGACAGCGGCAAAGGCTCAATATAGGTCCGCATGTAGTTGTAGGACGTCCGGGCCAGAGCGAGGTCGAACTTCCGTTGCGCCTGTTGCGCTGGCGAGACGTTCTGTGGCAGAGTTGGATAATCGCTGCCATTCACGGTATTTTGCATATAGCCTTTACTGCTTTGATTTTGTGCGTTAAATCACTTCAGCAACTTTAACTTACAAAAATTGCTGAAGTCATGCTGCTACAGGCCGTCATAACCCATATCAGTCCATCTGGCCCATACGCTTGCGGTTTGGGTAAGCCGCCCTTGGCAGGGCTTTTTTACAATCTATGAGCTAATAAGAATGAACCCCAACGCGTCATTTTTGATAGTGGACGACATGGAAGGCATGCGTCGCCTTCTGAGCAACAGCCTGCGTCAACTTGGTTTTTCCGATGTTCATACGGCCATGCACGGCGTTGATGCTTTGAAAGCTCTCGGTGAACGCAGTTTTGACGCAGTCCTCACGGATTGGAATATGCCGGTGATGAATGGACTGGAGTTGTTGCGTCAGATCCGTGCCAATGAACGGCTCCAGCTCATCCCCGTCATTATGGTCACCGTCGAAACCGACCGGGAGCAGATTCGCAGCGCATTTGAAGCTGGCGTGTCAGCGTACCTGGTAAAACCTTTTGACCTCGCAGCACTTGAAGCCAAACTACGGCGCGCCTTTCAGCAGCCCAGTCCACACGCCCACGGCAGTATCGAGGCAATCCTGCCCGGAGTCATAACGAAGCCCGGAGCAGGGCTACAGACCATCGCCGCACACGGTGCAACAGGAGGCCGCCGGCGAGCAACAATTTTGGCAGTTGACGATGTACCCGACAACCTGAGCATCTTGATGGATATTCTCGGAGAGGATTACCAGATGGCGGTTGCCAACAGCGGTGCGCGAGCTCTGAAAATCATAGAATCTGGCAAGATTCCGGATTTGGTTCTACTGGACGTCATGATGCCCGACATGGACGGTTTCGAGGTGTGCCGGCGCATTAAGTCCAACCCCGCAACAGCGGAGGTGCCGGTGATCTTCCTGACGGCAATGGGCCAGGCAACTGATGTGACGAAAGGGTTTTCGCTCGGCGCAGCAGACTACGTCTCCAAGCCCGCCGACCCCTCCATTCTCAGGGCACGCATGGAGACACATCTTAGACTGCAGTGCAGTATTGCCGAGCTCAAGCGCAACCGTATTGAACTAATTGAAAAAAATGCCGCGCTAGAAGACAACTTGCGGTTGCGCGAGGATGTCGAACGCATCTCACGCCACGATCTGCGCAATCCGCTGGCCGGGATTATTGGATTCACGGCGAACCTGCTGTCCGATGACACTGTTCAGCAGCCTCACAAGGACCTGCTGTACGACATTGAACAATCTGCCTATAACGTACTGAACATGGTCAATCTGTCACTGGACCTGTTCAAAATGGAGCGAGGTGAATTCGATTTTTACCCGCGCAAGATCAATGTCGGAAACATTGTGGAACGGATTCTTCTTGAAATGGCTGTGCGGTGGGAACGTCATCAGATCACCCTTGAACGGCAAATCCAAGGGATGCCCGTTGATTCTTTTTCCGGCACGATGTGCATGGGCGATGACTTGCTGTGTTACAGCCTGTTTTCCAACTTGCTGCGCAACGCCGCAGATGCAGCACCACCGTGCTCCAGTGTCGTGTTGCAGATCAGTTACATGTCCGACCTCGTAATTTCGGTCCACAACAAAGGGGTAGTACCCATGGCGTTGCGCGACTCCTTTTTCGACAAGTACGCGACGGCTGCCAAATCAGGAGGAAGCGGTTTAGGCACCTACTCAGCACGCCTGTTGGCGATAACCCAGGGTGGCAATATCTCGATGAAAACGTCTGATGCTTCTAACTCCACCACCATCACGGTGCATTTGCCGCTTGTCGTGCCGTCGAAAAGCCCAGTCGGTCATTGACTAGATCGTTATGCCTTACAGTCCCCTGATGGAGGAACGCAGTCGGCATCCTCGCCCCACATTTTTTGACGACAGCGCAAAGCTGGATGTAATGAATAGGCCAATGCAGTTACTTCACAATCACGGGGCCCCTTGCATGATCGGAGAGATTAAACATGGTTGATGCCTTTCGCAGCCTGGGCGATTTCACCGTAATGGTGGTTGACGACACGGCAGCGAATCTCATGCTTATAAGCGACCTGCTGCATCCGCACTACAAAGTTAAAGTGGCCTCTAGTGGCGCACGCGCGCTCAAGATTGCAAGTTCTGGACTGCCACCTGACCTGATCTTGCTGGACATCATGATGCCGGACATGGACGGATATGAGGTTTGCAGGCAGCTCAAGGCGAACCCGCTCACCCGTGACATTCCAGTCATCTTTCTCACCGCCAAAACCGATACCTGCGACGAGCAACTGGGGTTTGAACTCGGCGCAGTGGACTACATCACCAAACCGATCAGTCCACCCATTGCCTTGGCGCGTGTGAAGGCTAACTTGACGCTGAAAGCATCGGCAGACTTTCTGCGGGATAAAAACGTATTTTTGGAGCAAGAGGTTGCCAGACGCACTGCGGAGGTGAGCGAGATTCAGAATGTCACCATTCTGACCATGGCCTCACTGGCTGAAACCCGTGATAACGAGACCGGGAATCACATCATTCGCACGCAGCACTATGTCAAGTTACTTGCCCAAAAGTTACAAACGCACCCGCGGTTTTCACATTACCTCGATGATGCAACGGTAGACCTCTTGTTCAAGTCGGCTCCTCTGCATGACATTGGAAAAGTAGGTATTCCCGATAGTGTGTTGCTCAAACCTGAAAAGCTGACCCCGGCGGAGTTTGAAATCATGAAGACCCACACCACGTTGGGCAAACTAGCCATTGAAAGTGCCGAGGCCCGACTTGGCAGGCACGTGCCGTTCCTGCGTTACGCTAAGGAAATCGCGTACTCGCACCAAGAAAAATGGGACGGGAGCGGCTACCCCGAGGGACTAGCCGGTGATGCAATTCCTGTTTCTGCACGCCTGATGGCCATTGCTGATGTGTATGACGCTCTAATCAGCCGCCGGGTCTACAAACCGCCCTTCACCCATGAAGTTGCTATGACCATCATTCAGGAAGGACGCGGGGTCCACTTTGACCCCGATGTGACAGACGCGTTTTTAGAGGTACACCTAGCCTGCAAAGAAATAGCACAGCGCCATGCAGACACCGATGACGATTTCGCCAAAAACATCTAGCCAATAGACCCAGGTGGTAAGCCCAGTGCCGCAAGCAAATTTTGCTGCGTAAATGGTTTTCTGAGTGCGCCACACAAGTTCAAGCCGACACCTTCACCGTACGCCTTGGCCGCCATTAATATGGCGTGGTCGTGCCCGCTGATCAATAAAACGTTGGCTGTAATGTTTTTGACCACCAACTTATCCATGATGTGAAAGCCTTCGGCGTCCGGTATGGAAAGGTCAAGAATGATCGTATTAAATTTCTTTAAAGCTGAGCTTTGCAAAAGTTCAGCGCCCGACATGAACGTTTCTAAACGGATGCCAGCATTTGAGAGCATCAAACTGACCAATTTGATCATCAAGGGATCATCATCAACAACTGCCACTAGCATTGGGCCACCGACAGTGCTCATTTTGAATCCCTTTTGACAATATTTAATTTAGGCACAGTGTCTGGCAAATTTATCCCTTCCTGATCTTCCATTGCTTGCAATAGCTTGTCCGGATCAATGGGCTTAAATAGCACCGGCCACTGACTTGACTTGATCATTGCCATGCATTCTGGGGAAGTATCGCCTGTGAGTATTGCAGCTTTTATGGGGCGGCCACGCTGATGCTGCAAAGCGCGCAGCAATTCGATCCCACTCAGGTCGGGCAAACCGAGATCGGACAGATAGAAATCGACTTCTCTTTCGCTCGTCAAGCCGCTCTCCAAGGCAGCCTTCGCAGAAGAAAAGGTCTCCACGTTCATTCCCAAGTTTTCCAATAAAAGCACGATTCCAGTTAAAACCATCGCGTCGTCTTCAATCAAAACAACGCGCCTGTATTTTGGTTTTGGGACTTTGACACCTGCATGGTTTGAATTGGTTTTTGGCAAGCCTTCAGACAACTTGGTAATGGGCAAGCTCAGTTCAAAAACACTTCCTCGCCCCAACTTAGAGCGCACGCCGACCTCAGAATTCATAAGACGCGCAAGACTCTTGACAATTGCAAGACCCAAACCAAGGCCCTTGTTGCGGTCCCGCTCTGGGTTGCCGAGCTGAAGGTATTCTTTGAAAATTTCGTTGATATGTTCGGCCGCTATTCCAATACCGGTATCCCAAACTTGGATCAGTGCTTGCCCATTGCGTTGACGCACTGACACCAACACCTGACCGCTGTGCGTGTATTTGATAGCGTTGCTGATCAGGTTTCCCAGCAAGCTGCTGAACAATTTGCGATCGGCGAGCACGGTTACGTCGGTCTTGGGATGGTAAAAATGCAGCTGAAGTGATTTCTCCTTAGCCAGAGGCGCAAACTCGGTGTCCAGTATTTGGAACAGTGCCTTCAATCCAACTGCCTCAAAACTGGGTACAACTGCGGCTGCATCCAGTTTGGATATATCAAGCAACGAATTGAGCAAATCTCCCAAATTCCGAGCGGACTTACCAAGGAGATCGTGAAGAAGCTGCTGTTCCTCGGTCAATCCGGTTCTTTGCAACGCGTGATGAAACAAGCCGATCGCCTGAATTGGCTGGCG
>JBEANP010000063.1:0-11694 GCA_041165385.1 Pseudomonadota bacterium
CGCCAACAGCAGCAAACAACACGAAAAGCAGCTGGAAGTGGCCAAAGACATTGCCACCCAAATTGCCAGCGGCTCCACCAGCGTGTTTGGCGTGATGGTGGAAAGCCACCTTCAGGCCGGCGCACAAAAGTTCACCCCCGGCAAAGACGACTCTGCCAAGCTGGAATACGGCAAGAGCATTACCGACGCCTGCCTGGGTTGGGACGATTCGCTGGAGTCGCTGGCGGTGTTGTCAGCTGCTGTGAAAGCGCGACGCAACGCGAAATAACTCAGGTTATCAGTTGCCAGTTGTTGCGACTGATGCGTTGGGTGTCGGCCACTTTGTGCTGGCCCTCGACCCACCAATTCAGGCTCAAGGTTGTTTCGTCTATGGTTAGCAACGCAAAAACCTCTGATTTTTTGCCCACCAAGGCCGTGATGTCCGCGGGTTGGGCCATGGCGCTGGCGGTGGCCTCGAACAAGCGTCCGAGTTGTCGGAAGTCGGGCTCATGTATGTCGCCGCTGAGCACCAGAATGCGGTGCGTTTTGGCTTGCGCGCGCAGCCAAACGTAATCCGGGTAGTACGACTTCCAGTCTTTGAGCGTGGTGCCACTGGCGATGAGATTGATACCAGGCTCGGGCAGCAACGCGTTCTGCAGCGCCTGCCGTTGCGATTCGCCCAACAGGCTGTTGTAATGGCCCGCCAACGGGCGGAAAGTGCGGCCATCGGTCAGGTGCAGGCGTACACCCGGGGCGAGGTCTACCGTTGTGGCAATGCTGCCCAGGTCTTGCTTGGCAATGCCGTCGGGCAGCGGGTTACCGGGGTAATTGGCCGGTTTCTCGACTAAAACTTGGCGAAATTGCGAAAACAGCGCCCTGGCGCATTGGCGGTATTCGGGCGGCATGTAACGCGAGTTTGTTGGAAACTCGTTTTCGGGGTTGGCGTCGATTGCGGCGTCGGGCTGCAGGCAGCGCCCGTTGTCGCAGCCCAGGTCGTGGTCATCCCAAATCGCATGTACTGTCCGCCCCGACAGTGCATGCTGAAAATTTTGGACTGCCCATTGCTGGGCGTAGTAGCCGTGCATTCGCTGCGAAAATTTCGCCAATGGCAAATTGATGGCCTGGCCATTGCGAATATGGTCCCCCAAGCCATAGTCCATATAAATGCTGTCACCGAGTAAAACGATATGACTCGGATCTAGCGCCGCCAGGGCGATCCAAGCGGATTGCGTTGCGTCACGCACAGCGTCGCAGCACGAAGTAAAAGCAATGTTCAGGGGTGTGGTCACCAGCGGCTCCTTGGGGTTGACAGCACTATTGTGTTGGCCAGCCACAAAATTGCCAACCGCCATAACTACGCTGTTTATGGGGTGTGGTTTAAAGCAAGAAGACGCTGACTCATGGCAAGATGCGCGCATGAATATAGTTACTGTGGCCTTGGTCGAAGACGATGTGCGCATTCGTGAGCGATTGGTGCAGGTCATTGCACAGGCCCCAACGTTGCAATTGCTGTTTGCAGCGGGCACAGCGGCGCAAGTGCTGGAATGGCTGGCCCACCACGAAGTAAACGTGTTGTTGGTGGACTTGGGTCTACCAGATCGCTCTGGCTTGGAAGTCATACGTGAGGCGCGCCAGCTGCAGCCCGCCTGCTCTGCTATGGTCATCACCATGTTTGGTGACGAGGCCAGCATGTTGGCCGCGTTTGAGGCGGGTGCACGCGGCTATTTGCTCAAAGACGGCACTGAGGCGGACTTGGCCAGCCATGTGCAAAGCCTGCACGCAGGCGGGTCGCCCATGACCCCCATCATTGCCCGGCAATTGTTGGCGCGCTGGCAAGCGGTGCGCCCCCCCATTGCGGTGCCTGAGCCAATTTCCAAAGCGGCAGCGAGGAATCTGCCCACCGAGATTGGCAAGGTAGAAGGGCTCTCGCCGCGCGAGTCAGAAGTGTTGGATTTGATTGCGCGTGGCTTCATTTACCTTGAAATTGCAGATCGCATGGGTGTCTCGGTGTCGACCGTACAGTCCCATGTGCGCAACATTTACGGAAAGCTGGGTGTGCACAACAAAGCCGAAGCTGTTTTTGAGGCACGTCAGTGCGGGTTATTGACCTGAGGTTCAAAGTGACAAAGCGTGTACTGGGCACGGCGCTATTACTGGCAGTGGGCTTATGGTTCCTCGCTACGGTGGGGCAAGCGGCAAGCCCATCTGATGTTTCGACCGTTTACACGCTCATGGAGGCAGAGGCAGAGTTGGAGCCCGACGGACTCCCACCCCAGCGGGTACAAGTCAGTTTGCGACACCGGTGGGACAGCGCCTTTCCTGGCCGCGGCGGGCGAGCACGATACACATTGACCTTGCCCGCCGGCGCTTTGTCGGGTGGGCAGACCTTGGGCCTGTATCTGGAGCGCGCGGGCAACCAGACCAGCGTTACGTTCAATGGTGTGCAGCTGCAACAGTGGGGCGAACCGGGCTCTACGGTGTTTGACAGCAGTAAATTTAGCCGGGTGTTGGCCTTGCCCAGTCCGTTGTTGCAAAGCGCGGGGCCACAAGAAGTAGTGATTGACATCCATGCCCAGGCCTCCCGCGGTGCGGGTCTGTCGCCAGTGGTGTTGGGGTCGCAGGCAGCCATGCTGACCATGCAAGAGCGCCAGCAGTTTTGGACCCAGGGCACTGCCGCCGCTTACGCTGCCTGCTTGCTGCTGATGGGTGGGCTCGCCGCCGGGCTATGGTGGCGCCAACGCGATCCGATGTTCGGTTACTTCAGCGTTGCAGCGCTGTGCGGGGCCGTGCGCCCCTTGGACCAGTGGTTACAAAACACCCCGTTGCCCTGGCCCTTGTGGGGAGCAGTGTTGGCATTGGCCTACGGGTTGCAGCTGGGCTTGATGGCACGCTTCGTGTTGCTGGCATTGGACCGGCACATTGCTTGGCTGGTGCGTGCCAACCAGATCGTGCTGGGTGCCATGGCTGCGCTGGTCGCGCTGTCGTTTGGTTTGGGAATTCCTGCGCTGTGGACGTTGGCTTTGGTCATGCTCGAGGCTATTGGGCTGGCTTGCTTTGTAGTGGTGTTGCAAGAGGCGTGGCAGCGGCGGCGCTTGGAGGCTTGGTGGTTGCTGGCAGCGGGCGGTATGACTCTATTGGCTGGTACCCATGACTTGTTGCGCGTGCGCATGGGCCTATTGGGTGGATCTACCGTGGCACTGACGCCCCATGCGATGTTTGTGTTTGTCTTGTTTCTGGCGGCATTGGTTGTGTCGCGTTTTAGCCGGACTAGCGAAGCCTATCGCGTACTCAATAGCCAATTGACGGATCGCGTCGCCGAAAAAGAGCAACTGCTCCGAGATACCTTTGAATCCTTGCGGCAAGAGCAACATGAGCGTGCTGTGCTGGGTGAGCGACAACGCATCATGCGCGAGATTCACGATGGCATTGGCTCCCAATTGGTGGGTTTGCTCAGTCTGGTTCACCAAGACAAGGTGCAGCCGGCGGTGCTAGAAGAGCAAGTGCGCCACGCCTTGGACGAGATGCGTATGGGGGTCGACTCGTTGCAGCCCATGCAAAGCGATTTGACGGCTGTGCTGGCTACATTGCGCTATCGCCTACAGCCGCGCTTGCAGGCGGCGGGAATAGAAATGCAGTGGGATGTGGATAGCCTGCCGCCGATTCCAGGCCTGGAGCCGCCGCAAATTTTGCAAGTGCAGCGCATCTTGCTGGAAGGCTTTACCAATGTCATCAAGCATGCCAAAGCCAGCCGGGTGGTGATGCAAGCCCGCTGGCAAACGGCGCCCACACCCACGGTGGTGCTGCGGCTGATTGACAACGGGGTGGGTTTAAGCGCACCTGTCTTGGGGCTGCCCGGGTTGGGCCTACCCAGCATGCAGGCGCGCGCCCAAGCGCTGGGCGCTGCCCTGACCTTGTCCCCTGGCGACGAGGGGGGTGCCATCTTGAGCATAGTCTGGCCCATGGCGTAAGGCAGAGTCTAATCAATTTATGGTGTTATATGACGCTAGCGCCCGCCAGATATTAATAGTTAGCTATTATTTTTGTAGCGCATCAAGCAGCTTTTGGTGAATGCCACCAAAGCCCCCGTTGCTCATGCACAGGATGTGGTCACCCGGCTGCACCTGGGCCATGACTTGCGCCACCAGCGCGTCAATGCTGTCTGCCACTTTGGCCCGGGTATCCATGGGAGCCAGGGCTTCGGTCGCATTCCAGCCCAAGCCGCCACTGTGACAAAACGCCAGGTCGGCCTCTTCCAGACTCCAAGGCAGCTGGGCTTTCATGGCGCCCAGTTTCATGGTGTTGCTGCGCGGCTCAAACACCGCCAAAATGCGCGCTGCGCCCACTTGGCGGCGCAGGCCGTTCACCGTTGTGCGAATGGCTGTGGGGTGGTGCGCAAAGTCGTCGTACACCGTGATGTTGCCTTGCGGCTTGGCAACCACACCGCGCACTTCCATGCGGCGTTTCACGTTCTCGAAGGTGCCTAAAGCGGCTGCCGCCACGACCGGATTCACGCCTACATGCTCCGCTGCCGCAATGGCCGCCAGCGCGTTGAGTTGGTTATGAACGCCGCCTAGACCCCATCGGACTTGCGCAACGCGCTCACCTTTTTGTAGCACTGCAAAGTCACTCGGTTCGCCAGCGGCAGTAAAGTCGCTCACAGCAGCGCCAAAACTGCGTATCTCGCTCCAGCAGCCTTGGTGCAGCACGCGGGTCAGGCTGTCTTCCAGACCGTTGGCCACCACGCGGCCCGTGCTGGGCACGGTGCGCACCAGGTGGTGAAACTGGCGCTCAATAGCAGCCAGGTCATCAAAGATGTCGGCGTGGTCAAACTCCAGGTTGTTGAGCACGGCGGTGCGAGGGCGGTAGTGAACGAATTTGCTGCGTTTGTCGAAGAAGGCAGTGTCGTATTCGTCGGCTTCAATCACAAAGTAACCAAGGGATGGCGATGGGTGCTTGGCAGGGCTTGGGGCAGAGTGCGCCGCAGGGCTTTGCTCCGTGTCCCCCGCCCGCTGTGCGGGCTCCTCCTTTACCTGCGCAAAGCCCTGCGGCGCACTCTGCCCCAAGCCAGACACCGGCTCTTGCGCCACTCCGCCCAGCCGCGCAGATACGCCGAAGTTCAGCGGCACGCCGCCCACCAAAAAGCCCGGTTGTAGGCCCGCGCACTCCAAGATCCACGCCAACATCGATGTCGTTGTCGTTTTACCGTGCGTGCCTGCTACCGCTAGCACATGGCGGCCTTGCAACACATGCTCGGCCAGCCACTGCGGTCCGCTGGTGTAGGGGGCTGCTGCGTCCAGAATGGCTTCCATCAACGGGAATTTGGGCGTGCCATCGGCCAGCCGGGCGCGGCTCACCACGTTGCCGATGACAAATACATCGGGCTGGAGTGTCATTTGTTCTGCGCCAAAACCTTCAATCAACTCGATGCCCAGTGCGCGCAATTGGTCGCTCATGGGGGGGTAAACGCCAGCATCGCAGCCCGTTACGCGATGACCCGCTTCACGCGCCAAAGCTGCCAAGCCGCCCATGAAAGTGCCACAAATACCAAGAATATGAATATGCATGACACTATTCTACGTGTCACTTTGCAGCCCCATTTTTCAAGTGTTTCATGCCACTAGAGCGCGTGCAGTATGCGTAAGTAGCTATCAATATAAGAGCATCTCCCCACGTTTATGAATAGGCTTTCCCTCGCGGCACAATGTAAGAATGGATCAACTAAAAGACGAAATTGCAGCCAGTGCGGCACGCATGGTGGTGGAAGAGGGTCTGGAATACGGCTCTGCCAAGCGCCGTGCGGTGAAGCAACTTGGCGTTGCATCCAAAAGTGTCATGCCCAATAACGACCAAGTGGAAGCCGCAGTGCGGGAATACATAGCCTTGTTTTGCGCCGACACCCAGCCCTCGGAACTGCTCGCCTTGCGGACGTTGGCGCTGGAGTGGATGCAGCGGCTTGAGCGCTTTCGCCCCTATGTTGCAGGTGCGGTCTGGCATGGCACGGCGACGCGCAACTCTGACATTTATTTGCAGTTGTTCTGTGATGACTCAAAATCTGCGGAAATTGAACTCATTGATATGGGGATTCGTTTTGACGCGACTTCGGTCAATGGCTTTCAGGGTGAGTCTGTGGACGCACTCAGCGTGCAGGTCCGTAGCCCAGCACTTGGTGCACACATAGGCATTCATTTGATGGTGTATGACTTTGACGACCTGCGCGGTGCCTTGAAACCCGACGCGCAGGGTAGGCGTCCGCGTGGTGATATGGCTTCTCTGATTAAATTGCTGCATGATGGCGACTTATGACGGAAATTAACAAAGAATTGAAGGTGTCAATGGCAACCACTCGTTCGCAGCGGCGTGTCATGCTCCGGGTGGGGGCTGCGGCTGCACTGATTGGCGTTGGGGTTGCTACGTGGATTGGCGCGCGCAAGGCGCCTTCAGGCGAAATTGCCACTACGGAGGCTGTACCTGGCCTGTGGTCATTGGCATGGGACACACCCCAAGGTGGTAGCGTGGCAATGGCGGCATTGCGTGGCCGCCCATTGTTGATTAACTTTTGGGCAACCTGGTGCCCGCCTTGTGTAGAAGAACTTCCATTAATCAATGCCTTTTTTAATCAAAACAAAGTCAACGGCTGGCAAGTGATTGGATTAGCGGTGGATAAGCCGTCTTCGGTGCAGACGTTTTTGACCAAAACACCTTTAGATTTTCCGATTGGACTGGCAGGCATGTCTGGCACCGAACTAGGTAAGGCATTGGGTAATTTGTCGGGCGGGTTGCCATTCTCTGTGGTACTTGGCTCCGATGGGGTGGTGGCGCAGCGAAAGATGGGACGGCTTACACCCGACGATCTGGGGCAGTGGGTTAGCTTAAAATAGTTTTTTTGTAGAGGTTTCCTTTCGGTGTGTGTCGAAAAAATAGCTTTGACATCATTGGTGAGAATTCGAAATTTCTGAAAAATGTCGGAATATAAATATAGTTGGCGTCAATTAAGCGAATTTTGCTGTAAATTCCGCGCATTGACTTACCACCATCGTTGGAGACCCTTATGGATTTGCGAAAACTGAAAACATTGATTGATCTTGTGTCTGATTCCAACGTATCAGAGCTTGAAATCACCGAAGCCGAAGGTAAGGTGCGCATCGTCAAGGGTGGTGGTGCGGTGGTGCAAAACTATGCAACTGCGGTGGGTTACGCAGCACCTGCGGGGGTGCCTGTTGCTGCAGCACCTGCAGTTGCGACTGCGCCAGCAGCTACCGTGCAAGCTGCGCCCCCCGGGCACACCGTAAAGTCTCCCATGGTAGGTACTTTTTACCGGTCGTCGTCGCCCGGCGCCAAGGCGTTTGTCGAAGTCGGCGACTCAATCAAGGCAGGCGAGACCATTTGCATCATTGAGGCAATGAAAATTCTCAACGAAATCGAAGCGGATAAATCGGGGACAGTGACCCAAATTCTGTGTGAAAACGGGCAAGCGGTTGAATACGGCCAGCCTCTGTTCATCGTCGAATAACCCAATACGCCTTTCATGTTTAAAAAAATCCTGGTCGCCAACCGTGGCGAGATTGCCTTGCGAATCCAGCGCGCTTGTCGCGAGCTGGGTATCAAGGCTGTGATGGTGTATTCAGAGGCCGACCGCGACGCCAAGTACGTTCGTTTGGCTGAAGAGGCTGTGTGTATTGGGCCCGCAGCATCCTCGCTGAGTTATCTCAATATGCCCGCCATCATTTCTGCGGCTGAAGTGACCGATGCAGAAGCCATTCACCCAGGGTACGGATTTTTGAGCGAAAACGCCGACTTTGCCGAGCGCGTGGAGAAAAGCGGCTTCCAGTTCATTGGTCCCACCCCTGAGTCCATTCGCATCATGGGCGACAAGGTTTCGGCCAAGCAGGCCATGATTCGCTCTGGCGTGCCTTGCGTACCCGGTTCCGAGGGCGAGCTACCAGACGATCCGGTGCAGATCAAGCGCATTGCCAAAGCCGTGGGCTACCCGGTCATTATTAAGGCGGCGGGCGGCGGCGGTGGGCGCGGCATGCGTGTGGTGCACACTGAGGCGGCCTTAGTCAACGCAGTGGCTATGACCAAAGCCGAGGCCGGCGCTGCATTCAATAATCCGGCGGTGTACATGGAGAAGTTTCTTCAAAATCCACGCCATATTGAAATCCAGATCATTGCCGATAAGCATAAAAATGCGGTGTACTTGGGTGAGCGTGATTGCTCCATGCAACGACGCCACCAAAAAGTGCTGGAAGAGTCTCCTGCTCCTGGCATTAACCGCAAGCTGATTGAGCGCATTGGTGAGCGCTGCGTAGCAGCCTGCAAGAAAATTGGCTACCGCGGCGCGGGTACGTTTGAATTCTTGTATGAAGATGGCGAGTTCTATTTTATTGAAATGAACACCCGCGTGCAGGTAGAGCATCCGGTGACAGAAATGGTTACGGGTATTGATATTGTCAAAACCCAAATCACAGTGGCAGCGGGTGAAAAACTGCCTTTTACACAGCGCCAAATCGAAGTGCGCGGGCACTCCATCGAATGCCGTGTGAATGCCGAAGATCCCTACAAGTTCACACCATCACCTGGTCGGGTGACGATGTGGCATGCGCCTGGTGGGCCAGGCGTGCGGGTGGACTCGCATGTGTACACCAACTACTTTGTGCCCCCGAATTACGACTCCATGATCGGCAAGATCATTGTGCATGGCGACACCCGTGAGCAGGCTTTGGCCCGCATGCGCACCGCCTTGGCCGAGACGGTGGTAGAAGGTATCAACACCAACATACCGCTGCACCGCGAATTGATGGTGGATGCCAAATTCATGGCCGGTGGAACCAATATCCATTACTTGGAACATTGGTTAGAGCAGCACAAGCGGTAATTGAAAGCGGCAATAAATCATGTTTGAACTGCGTCTGATGTGTCCCGAAGATCGGGTGGAAACCGTAAGCGACGCGCTGGATGCATTGGATGCGCTGAGCGTGAGCGTAGAAGACGCAGACGCCCAAACGGATGCTGAGCAAGCCCTGTTTGGCGAACCTGGCATGCCACCGCCTAAAGACGGCTGGCAGCGTTCGCGCGTCATCGCGCTGTTTGCCACCCAAGACGCTGCCAATGAGACGGCGGCATTGCTCAAGGCGCAAGACTTTTTTGAAAATTGCGAAGTGTTGGGGGTACAGGCTGTGCCTGACCAAGACTGGGTGCGGTTAACCCAATCTCAGTTTGCTCCGGTTGAAATTACGCCAGAATTTTGGATTGTGCCCACGTGGCACGAGCCGCCTGCAGCCGCGCGCCAAGTGATTCGACTGGACCCAGGTTTGGCCTTTGGCACAGGCACCCACCCAACCACCCGCATGTGCTTGCGCTGGGTGGCGACGCACGCTGCCCAGCCACGTGTGCTGGACTACGGTTGTGGCTCAGGTATTTTGGCCATTGGTTCAGCCAAGTACGGTGCCCAAGAGGTCGTGGCAGTAGACATCGACCCCGCTGCAGTCCAGGCGACCGAGCTGAACGCACAAGCCAATCATGTTCAGTTGTTAGCCGGCTTGCCGAATGTGGCCCAGGGCCGCTTCAACTTGGTGCTGGCCAATATTTTGGCAACACCCTTGAAAGTGCTTGCGCCGCTGTTGTGCGCCCATGTGATTGCTGACGGACATCTGGTGCTGGCTGGTATTCTTGCGCGGCAGGCGGATGAGTTGACCAAGGCCTACGCGCCATATTGCAAACTCAGTGTTGCCGATCAAGAGGATGGCTGGATTTTGATGACCGCCACGCTATAGCGTTAGTCGGGTGGGCTCTACAATCTTTTGAACATGAGCCTGATTACCCGATGTCCAGCCTGCACCACGATATTCAAAGTGGTACCAGACCAGTTGCGCGTTTCAGATGGTTGGGTGCGATGTGGTCAATGTGACGAAGTTTTTGATGCAAACGCATACTTGCAAACAGCACTGCCTTTGCATGTCATGGGTCAAACCATTACCGAAGCACTTCCTGGCCAGGACTCCTGCGTGCCGCAGCCATTGGATGTCGCATCGCAATCTGAATGGATTGATGCAACTGGCGATGCCATTGAAAGTGAGCAAGAGCCGCCTGTTAGTCAACCAATCATCGATGCATTGTTAGCAATATCGCCTGGGTTAGACGACAAACTCAACTTTGCCCCGAATCCGACGGACGTAGGCATTGTTGATGCGCATGAACAGCCCGCATTTATGCGAGATATGGCAACGCCTCAGGCCAAAAATCGGGGGCAACGATGTGTCGAATTGCTCTGGGTCGTCTGTGCCGTCCTCTTCGCTGCATTGTTTGGATTTCAATGGGCCGTACAAGAACGTGACCGGATTTCGGCAAGTGTGCCAAGCGCGAGGCCACTACTTGCGTCAATATGTGCTGCGGCTGGGTGCAAGATTTCCCCAATGCAGAACATTGATGCAGTGGTTATCGATAGCTCTGCATTTTCAAAATTGCAAAATAACGTGTATCAACTCAGTTTTTCGCTCAAGAGTACAGCGTTGGTAGAGATTGCGACGCCTTCATTGGAACTCACGCTCACGGATATGCAAGACCAGCCGCTCATACGCCGAGTCTTTTCTCCAGATGAACTAGGACGATCGAATCAGAATTTATTGATTGGGGTTGAGTGGGCCGGATCAAGAACACTCGTGCTGAATTCATCACCAAATGCAGCGCAAATTGCGGGTTACCGATTATTGGCTTTTTACCCATAAAAAAAGCCCGACACTTCTTTGTATCGGGCTTTCGGCGGAAACCATCGTGCTGATTAGGGTTTGCCGGCTGTTGGAAAGGGCCATGCAGCCTGGGGATTCAATGTGGTCTGGGCCGCTGGCGCCTTTGCCGTCGGCTTGGTAGCAGGGGACTTCAAGGGTTTTTTTGCTACTGCAGCTTTTTTGGCTGGAGCAGCTTTCTTAGCTGGGGCGGCTTTTTTTGCAGCTACCTTTTTAGCGACTGGTTTAGTAGCAACAACTGCTTTTTTGGCTGGAGCGGCTTTCTTAGCTGGGGCGGCTTTTTTTGCAGCTACCTTTTTAGCGACTGGTTTAGCAGCAACAACAGCTTTTTTGGCTGGAGCAGCTTTCTTTACTGGAGCGGCTTTTTTTGCAGCTACCTTTTTAGCGACTGGTTTAGCAGCAACAACAGCTTTTTTGGCTGGAGCAGCTTTCTTTTCAGGCACAGCCTTCTTTGCGACTATTTTTTTAGCAGGCGCAGCCTGTTTGGCTGGAGCAGCTTTCTTAGCGGGAGCAGCCTTTTTTGCGGCTGGTTTTTTTGCAGTTGCCATCATTTTCTCCTTGATCGATTTACAAAGAGCACTTCTTGTTTATTGGTATCAAGAAGCGATTCATATCGTTGGGCATAGTCCCAGCGGCATGAACTCGGTGACACCCGTCCATACACTCGCATGGTGAGGCTTCATGGGCAGGTGAAATTTTTAAAAGCATAGTGAAAGCTTAGTCCCAAGACAACGCGCCACCGGATTGGTACTCAATGACGCGCGTCTCGAAGAAGTTACGCTCCTTCTTCAAATCGATCATTTCGCTCATCCAGGGAAAGGGGTTCTCTTCATGGGGAAAAAGGGCCTCGAGTCCAATCTGTGTCGCGCGACGATTTGCGATGTAGCGCAAATAGCCTTTGAACATTGACGCATTCATACCCAGTACACCTCGAGGCATGGTGTCTTCGGCATAGCGGTATTCAAGTTCCACG
>JBEANP010000064.1:0-11673 GCA_041165385.1 Pseudomonadota bacterium
CAGATCTAACGTTAAAGTGCAGGCAATTGACCATTTTGAAATGGTTGAAACGGAGTAAATATGGTCTGGAATATGCAAACTGTGCCGTGGCGTGCACTCGCAGTTTTTGGGGCTGCTGTGGCGTTCATGGGTTGCGCTTCGGCACCCGCGCCTGAAGCCATGGACAACCCATTGCGTAAAGAGGTAATTCTGGTGTTGACCCAGAAAATGGAGATTATTTCAGTCAACTCTGGCCAACCAGAGCGAGTGCTAAAGCGGGTTGCCATTCAAGGGCTTCCTTACGGTGAAATACTGATCGGAATGGACTACCGCATTTCCAAAGGGGTTCTTTTCGCCATGTCCCGCAGCGGCATTCTGTACACCTTGGACTGCGGCACAGGCGTTGCCACGGCGATTTCTAAAGAGCCCATAAATCCCGCGTTGTCAGGCAACGTTTTTGGTTTTGACTTTAACCCTGTAGCTGATCGAATTCGGGTGGTGAGCGACAAGGGGCAAAATTTACGTTTGCATCCCGATACCGGCGTTGTAGCGGCGGTGGACCCTGAATTGGCGTATGCAGCCGGGGACCTGCACTGGAGCAATAAGCCCGAGCTGGTCGCTGCGGCATACACCTATAACAAGAATGACGACAAGCTCACAACCAACTACGCGATTGACCGGCGACTAGGCACGCTGGTAACGCAGGGAAGCGTAGAGAGCGTGACGCCGGTGACTTCCCCCAACACCGGACTTTTGCGCACGGTGGGTTTGCTTACTCTTGGGCCGTTGTTGGATGCATCGTTTGACATCTCTGATGTGACTGGGGCTGGGCTTGCCGCGGTTCGCAGTGTCGCAAACCCCATCACACGCCTGGTTTTGATCAATTTGCAATCAGGCAAGGCTGAATTGTTAGGAATCCTGGGGGATGGGAAGCCCGTTGTTGGCGTTGCAGTGGAGCCTTGAGATGGCGACGTGTCGCCTGTTCATGACGCTCGCTATCGGCTGCTTGTCTGCAATTCATTGCATGGCCGGTACTGTAAGCGCGCATGTTTATGACGGCGTTGGAAAGCCGCTGTCTGACGCAGTCGTTTTCTTGGAGTCGGCAGCCGCCAAAAGTGCGAGCAAGCCGCTTGTGGGAATTGAGGTGGCGCAAGAGTCGAAACAATTCGTGCCTTCTGTCTCGGTGGTGCCCATCGGCTCCTTAGTGCATTTCCCTAACCGAGATACGGTTCGCCATCATGTGTATTCTTTTTCGGCGGCCAAAAAATTTGAACTCAAGTTGTACACAGGAACCCCAGCCAACCCAGTGCTTTTTGACCGTGCAGGCATTGTTGTTTTGGGTTGCAATATTCACGACAATATGGCCGCTTGGGTAGTGGTAGTAGAAACGCCTTATTTTGGAAAAACTAATGCATTAGGTGAAATAAATTTAGATCAAATCCCAGCAGGTAAATACAGGCTGCGCACATGGCATTCTGGCTTTGCGGTGGGTTCATCAGCCCAAGAGCAGCCGCTGAGCGTGGCTGCGTCAGGCGTTACTGCCGCAGTGGTTAAAGTCGTACTGCCATGAAGTGGGCGCGTGCAATTTATCTGCAGTACCGCGACGGTGGTTTCGTGAAACGCATCGTTGCACTCTCGGTGGGCCTGCTACTGGTCATTCAACTCTCTGTGCAAGTCATAGTGCACAAAAGTATTCAGGACAGCGTGCGCAAAAATTTGCAATCCGCACTGTCCTCTGATGCCAAGGTGTGGGCTCGACTCGTTGATCAAAATGCGCAACGGCTGCAATTGGGTGCGTCATTGCTGGCGGCCGACTTTGGCTTTCGTGCCGCGGTATCTTCTGCAGATGAAGAAACAATCCAATCTGCACTTGAAAACCACGGTGCTCGCATCGGTGCTACGGTCGCGGCACTCCTTGATACAAAATTTGAGCTGATTGCTACAGCCAAAAATAACGAAGGGCAATTGTCTGCCAACTTGCTCACGGACTTGAGTAAGTCCATGGTGAATACGGGACAGCAGGGTCGGTTAGCTTTGGTGCAAGGCCGTTTGCATCAGTTCGTGATGGTGCCAGTACGAGCGCCGTTGGTCGTCGGGTGGGTGATCATGGGGTTTACGGTCGACCAGTCTTTGGCCACCGACATGCGTGCACTGTCTGCCGCCCATGTATTGATTTTAGACACCGACAAGGTGCCCCCCAGTGTCATTTACACATCATTGGAGAGCCTGAAAAATGCTGATTTCGGGCATTTAGATACTTCGACGGGGCTCTCGGCAGGAGGCGACGAATTTGCCCTGTTAGGTGTGTCAATCGATGGCACGCCTCAGGGCGTACGCGCTGTACTGCTTAGATCAACGGCCGAGGCTAATTACGTATTTCAGCAAATGAAGTGGGTGCTATTGATCATCGACGGTATGGGGCTTTTGCTCTTTGCTCTGGGCAGCAGCCTGATGGCGCAGCGAGTGTCTAAACCCTTGGGACTTCTGGTTGAGGACACTGAACGCATGGGGCGTGGAGACTACAGCCGTGTGGTCGCTGACTTTGGACGTCAAGATGAGGTTGGCATTCTTGCGCGTTCTTTCGATCGGATGCGAATTAATATTCAGGCGGGGCAGGTTGAGATTCGACGTCTAGCGTATTGGGATCGCCTGACTGAGCTGCCTAACCGCGCCCAATTGCGCGAAGCGTTACAGGCTGCTTTGTTGGTTGAGCACAGCAAAAGCCACGGCGCTGTTGTGGTGTTGGACTTGGATCGCTTTAAACACGTCAACGACGTGATGGGCTATGCTTTTGGTGACCAGGTGCTAAAAGCTGTTGGTCGACGATTGAGCCAATTGGCCGCGGACGCAAGCTGTTTGTTGGCGCGAACAGGCGGTGGTGAATTCGCTGTACTGCTGAATGGGTGTGACGCTAGGGTTGCGCAAGCTTTTGCGCAAAAGATTGCAAGTGCCTTCGAAGGCCCAGTGTCGTTAGATGGACATACCGTTGATATCAGTGCGAGTATGGGCATTGCGTGCTGGCCCCAGCATGCGATGCTTGTCGATGAGTTGCTTGGCCATGCAGAGGTGGCGATGTATGCTGCAAAACGTAAGAATTTGGGAATTCTGGTGTACGAAGAAAAGCTTGATTTCGGAAGTGCGCAGAACCTAACATTGCTCTCTGAATTGCGCCAAGCCATCGATGAGGGGCAACTCAGGCTTTACTTACAGCCCAAAATTCATTTAGGCACGCATATCGTCTGTGCTGCGGAGGCTTTGGTGCGCTGGGAACATCCTGTACGCGGAATGGTGCAGCCCATGCAATTTATTCCTTTTGCTGAGCAAACTGGCTTTATTCGGCACCTTACGCTGTGGGTGTTGGAGGCAGCAGCAGGCCAATGGCACAGTTTGCAAACATCGCAGGGTGCGCTGCGGATAGCCGTCAACTTGTCGACAAGAGATTTGATGGATGTAGATTTCCCAGCCAAAATCGACGCAATTCTTGCGAAATATGGTGTGCCTCGCTCTGGGTTTTGCTTGGAAATTACCGAAAGCGCCATCATGGACGACCCTCAGCGTGCCGAGGCAACTTTAGACCAGCTATCAGCGAATGGATTCAAGTTGTCAATCGACGACTTTGGTACCGGCTACTCTTCGCTAGCCTATTTGAAAAGTTTGCCGGTTAACGAACTCAAAATCGATAAGTCATTTGTGATGGGTATGGAGAGCGACGCGAGTGATGCAAAAATCGTTCGTTCTACCATCGACCTGGCCCACAATTTGGGCCTTACAGTGGTTGCAGAGGGCGTAGAAAATGCCGCCACGTACCAGCTTTTGGCTGATTTGCAATGTGACGAGGCGCAAGGCTATTTCATGAGTAAACCTATGCCTTGCGCTGATTTCATGGCTTGGTGTGAGCGTTGGCGCGCGAAACGCGCTGAATAGCCATTGCGGACTCTTTGACCAAACCTGGCCCGCGGTAAATTAAGCCGGTGTAAATTTGCACCACATCGGCCCCAGCCTGAATTTTGCTCACCGCATCTTCAGCGCACATGATTCCACCAACGCCAATGATGGGGAAGGATCGCCCCAATTCGTGGCGCATTTGCTGTATTACGGCATTACTCATGGCCAGTACGGGGGCACCAGACAGTCCTCCAGCTTCGTTCGAATGGGGTAAACCTTGGACTGCATCGCGGCTTAGTGTTGTATTAGTAGCTACCACGCCCCAGTCGTTATTGGCTTTGCCACTGGCATCCATCCCATAGCGCTTCAAGGTATTTGCGATCACGGCAATTTGGGCCGCATCTAAGTCTGGCGCAATTTTTACAAAAATGGGTATGCGCTTGCCATAGTCCTTGGCCAATACTTCACGACGCTCAGCGATTGCATTCAACAACGAATCCAACGCATCGTCGCTTTGTAATGCGCGCAAGTTTTTAGTGTTGGGGCTGGAAATGTTGACTGTGATGTAGTCCGCATGGGGGTACACGCCATTTAAACAGGTCACGTAATCACTGGTCGCGTCTTCAATTGGAGTAGCTGCATTTTTTCCAATGTTTAGCCCTAGGAGGATAGGGGTGTTTTTATCTCTGCGCAGTGACGAGCGTTTAACGTTGTCGACAAATGCATCTAAGCCCTCGTTATTGAAGCCCAGGCGGTTGATCAGCGCGCTTGCTTGGGGCAACCTGAACATGCGCGGTTTGGGGTTGCCAGATTGCGCTTTGGGGGTTACGGTGCCCACTTCAACAAACCCAAAACCCATTGCGCCCAAGCCGTCAATGCAGCGTGCATTTTTATCCAAACCGGCGGCCATACCAACTCGGTTGGGGAAAACCAGCCCTGCCACTGTTACTGGATCGTCTACGCGGGTTGCGCAGTAAGCAAGTTTGAGTGGGTTGTTCTGTGTTGCGGCTAAACCCGTCATGGTGATGTCATGTGCGACTTCGGGGTCAAGGCTGAATAAAATGTGTCGGGCCAAGTCATAGGGTAGGAGAGACATTAGATAATTCCTAGAGTATTTTTTCACTTCATTGATTGTCCCAGATGACTTCTTCACCTACCTCAGCCCCATTGACCCAAGACGAACTTAAAACCCTGGTGGGCCAAGCGGCGCTACGCTACGTGGTGCCTGGGGAACTCGTGGGCGTAGGGACTGGCTCTACCGTCAACAAGTTTATTGACGCGTTGGCGTCTATGAAAGATCAAATCAAGGGCGCAGTGTCCAGCTCAGTCGCCAGCACAGAGCGTTTACTGGCGCTTGGCATACCCGTGTTTGACTCCAACGAAGTAGAACGTTTATCTGTTTATATCGACGGTGCGGATGAGATTGATGGCCAGGGCAATATGGTGAAGGGCGGCGGTGCGGCACTAACGCGCGAAAAAATTGTGGCGGCGCAAAGTGCACAGTTTGTGTGTATTGCCGACGAATCCAAGCTGGTGCAAACGCTGGGCAAATTTCCGCTGCCGGTTGAGGTAATTCCGATGGCAACGCAACGTATCGTTGCGCAATTTGCCGCCAAGGGTGGTAGCGCGAGCATCCGTATGAAAGACGGCAAGCCCCTGGTTACAGACAATGGACAATACATTTTGGACGTATTGGGCCTGAGCATTGCCGACCCGGTAGCCATGGAGGCCGAAGTGAGTCAATGGCCAGGGGTGGTAACCGTCGGCATTTTCGCTTACCAGCGTGCACAGGTGTGCTTGTTAGGAACCGCTACCGGGGTAAAGACAATGGAGTTTGCTGTACCTAACTAAAACGAAATGCCTGCAGGATTCGACCTAGTTGGACCTGCAGGTACTACAGGCTCTGGCGCTTGTGTTTGAGTGGGTTTGGTTTCAGGCTTGGCTACAGTAGGCTTCTGTACGGCTATCAATGGCGCCGGCGGCGGATTCTTGTAATTGGCTGGCAAAGCGGATGACTTTGGATAGCCCGCCAGATCGAGGTATTGACTCCATTCCGTATCGGAAAAGCCCTTTACCCGCTGGCTTCCAATCGATATGACGGGCAAAGAAGCGTCACCCGTCAGCCGCTGTAAAGCAGCCATGTCTTCACCGGTTGAAACGCTTCTTTCGCTGAATGGAACGCCTCTGCCCATTAATAATGCACGACCCAACCCGCAAGGCGAGCATTCCTGCCCCGTGTAGAGAGTTACCGGGTATTTGGCAACCACTTGGCGCAATTCAAACGGCAGACTACCCACTGCAGCTGCGCCTGCTGTGCTTATACCGGTGCCTGCAACTTTTCCTTGATCGGCGGACGCGGGTGGTTTGTCAGAAAAAGTAACTTTGCCATCAGCCCCGACGATGCGGTAGATGGTCTGCGCTTTGGCCGCTGTCAGCGCGCCGACGAGCGCTACGCTGGCAACTACAAAGGCAATACTGCGTTGGCGGATAAGACAAGGCATGAAAAACTCCAAAAGCTGTGCAAAGTTTACGCTGCCATTCCCTGGTGGCGCAGCAGGGCGTCTAGCGATGGTTCACGGCCTCGAAAGGCCTTGAACGATTCCATGGCAGGGCGGCTACCGCCCGCTTCCAAGATGGTTTCTCGGTATTTTCGTCCTGTGGCCACACTCGGTGCTCCGTCTTCGGCGGCAGTTTCTTCAAATGCGGCATACGCGTCTGCGCTCAGTACTTCAGCCCATTTGTAGCTGTAATAGCCAGCGGCATAGCCTCCAGCAAAAATATGGCTGAAGGTGTGCGCCGTGCGGCTCCACGCTGGCGGCTGAAGAATAGACACTTCTGCGCGGACGGTTTGCAACAACGGCATAAAGTCGTCCGCGGGGTTGTGCTGAGTGTGCAGCAGCATGTCAAACAACGAGAACTCGATTTGCCGCAAGGTTTGCATCCCGCTTTGAAAATTTTTCGCTGCCAGCATTTTGTCGAATAGTGCACGTGGCAGCGGCGCACCGGTGTCCACGTGGGCTGTCATGTGCTGCAGCACGCTCCATTCCCAGCAGAAGTTTTCCATGAACTGGCTGGGCAGTTCCACAGCGTCCCATTCCACGCCACTGATGCCTGATACGTCGTGCTCGTTTACTTGGGTGAGCATGTGGTGCAGGCCATGCCCAAACTCGTGAAACAGGGTGGTGACATCATCATGGGTCAACAAAGCAGGTTTGCCATCCACACCCTCAGCAAAATTGCATACCAAGTGGGCCACAGGTGTTTGCAGTTTGCCTGTATCTGGGCGTAGCCACCGCGTGCGCACATCGTCCATCCACGCGCCGCCACGTTTGCCGTTGCGCGCCGCAGGGTCTAGGTAAAACTGCCCTACTAATTGCATACCGGCTGGCGTTTGGCGTTCAATACGATAAAACTCTACTCCCGCATTCCAAACCGGGGCGCTGTCTTTAGAAATGGAAACATCAAATAGTGTTTCCACAATCTTAAATAAACCTGCCAACACTTTGGGCGCGGTGAAATATGGTTTTACTTCTTGTTCGCTGAAAGCGTAGCGTGCCTCTTTGAGCTTTTCGCTCACAAATGGCCAGTCCCATGCCTGCGGGTCCGTCATGTGCAATTGTTCTTTTGCGAATACACGTAAATCTGCCAAGTCTTTTTCTGCGAAGGGGCGCGCCTTGTACGCCAAGTCGCGTAAAAAAGTAACAACAGCCTCCGGAGAATCTGCCATTTTGGAGACCACCGACACGGTGCCAAAATTGGGATAGCCCAAAAGCTGGGCTTCCTCAAGGCGCAAAGCCAGTATGGCGTTGATGTTGTTGGTGTTATTGAACTTCTGGCTGTCGCCTTCGACCTGATCGGATGCGCGAGTTACGTAAGCCCGGTAGAGTTTTTCACGAAGGGCACTGCTGTTTGCGAATTGCATTACCGGCAAGTAGCACGGCATTTTCAGAGTGAGCTTGTAGCCTGCTTTGCCCTCGGCTTGAGCGGCAAGCAAGGCGGTTTGCTGCACGTCGGTTGGCACGCCATCCAGTTCTTCTGACGCGGCAAAGTAGCAAAACGCATCAGTAGCGTCGAGCGTGTTTTCGCTGAATTTTTGGCTCAACTCAGCCTGTTTTTCCTGAATTTCTGCAAACCGGGTGCGCGCCTGCCCGGTGAGCTCTGCACCGCCCAACACAAAGTTGCGCATGGCATTTTTATGGGCTTGCTTTTGCTCTGAATTGAGTTGCGCGGTGTCTATGGCTTTGTATTTGGCATACAGGCGCTCGTCGGCGCCCAAGCGGGTCCAAAATTCTGTCACTGCTGGCAAGGCGGCGTTGTACGCCGCCCGCAGTTCAGGGGTGTCTGCCACACTGTTGAGGTGACTGATAGCGCCCCATGCCATGCCCAATTGTTCTGTGGCGACATCCAGAGTGCGCGCAATTGCATTCCATTCTGCAGCGAACGTCGGGGCAGTTACCGTCTCCAGTGCGGCGTTGGCCTTGGTAAGAAGTTGCTCTACCGCTGGCGCTACGTGCTCGGGTTGAATTTGGTCAAACAGGGGGAGCGCGTCAAATTGCAATAAGGGGTTCATGGGAAGTCAATATTTATATACGAACAGCAGAGGCTAGAGCTGGGGTGTAAATGCTGGTATGCAAGAGACAGAGGCAATTTACGCCAAGCCTCTGGCATTGGCCTCGCGCTCGGCGGCTTCCATCGTATTGACCAGCAACATCGTGATGGTCATAGGGCCCACGCCACCAGGTACAGGGGTGATGTACCCCGCCACCCGGCTCACGCCCGCAAAGTCCACGTCACCGCAGAGCTTGCCCTCATCGTTGCGGTTCATGCCCACATCAATCACCACAGCGCCTGGCTTGACCATATCAGCCGTCAGCACATTGCGTTTGCCCACTGCGGCCACGATGACATCGGCTTGTAATGTCATGGCTTTCAGATCAGCAGTGGCACTGTGGCACACCGTGACTGTGGCGTTTTGTTGCAGCAGCATCAGCGCCATGGGTTTTCCCACAATATTGCTGCGGCCAATGACCACTGCGTGTTTGCCGCGCAGGCTGTAGCCAATGGATTCCAGCATTTTCATACAGCCGTAAGGTGTGCAGGGCCAAAACCCTGGCTGTCCGACCATCAAGGCCCCCGCACTGGCTACATGAAACCCGTCCACGTCTTTGGCCGGAGAAATAGCTTCAATGACCTTGTTTGCATCGATATGCGAGGGCAAGGGTAGTTGCACCAAAATGCCATGAATGTTGTCGTCGTGGTTCAGTGTGTCGATGCGTGCCAACAGCTCGGACTCGGTCATTTCAGCGGGGTAGCGCTCTAGTACTGAGTGCAAGCCTGCATCATGGCAGGCTTTGACCTTGTTGCGAACGTAGACCTGGGAGGCGGGGTTCTCGCCCACCAACACCACGGCCAGGCCTGCGGTGACGCCGCGTGCTTTGAGCGCAGCGGCGCGTGTGGCAACATCGCCACGGAGTTGAGCAGCCAACGCGTTGCCATCGATGAGCTGTGCAGTAGGTGTAGTAGTCATTGTCGTTAAGAAGTAAAAAAGCCCGTAGCCCTAATGGGGACGGGCGTAGGCAGCTATATATTTTGTAGCGCTTAGCTTTTGGCCGCAGTTTGCCCCAGGGCAATCTTGAGCAAATCAGCCACGGTGTTTGCACTGAGTTTTTCCATAATGTTGGCGCGGTGGGCTTCTACGGTTTTGATGCTGATACCCAGATCGTCTGCAATTTGTTTGTTCAAACGACCTGCGACGATGCGCTCCAGTACCTGCGACTCGCGCAATGTCAGTTTTGACAACAACGCGTCGCGGCTTACAGACAGCTGGTAGTCGGCAAAAGTTTCTTTTGCGTGTTCAAGCATTCGTTCCACCAGACCCACCAACAGCTCTTCGTTAAATGGTTTCTGGATGAAGTCCATAGCCCCCTTTTTCATGGTGTCCACTGCCATTGGCACATCGCCGTGCCCAGTAATAAACACAATGGGCAAAGGCGAGCGAGCGTCTATCAAACGGTTTTGTAGTTCTAGACCGGTCATGCCCCCCATTCGAATGTCCACAATCAGGCAGGCAACTTCGCGTGTGTCGTAACGGCTCAGGAACGATTCGGCAGAGTCGAAGCATCGCACTCTGTAGCCTTTGCCTTCTAGAAGCCACTGCAAGGAGTCGCGCACGGCCTCGTCGTCGTCCACAACGTAAACGGTGCCTTTTTTAGGAATCAAACTCATTGCAATGTCCAGTTTTAATTGCTCTTGGTGAGGCTGCGAGTGGCAGCGGTACCAACATCGGTTAAGGGTATCCAGAAGGAGAACCGGCACCCTGAAACCTCCTCCCCATTGTAGATGTTCTGTGCGGTCATCCTTCCTAGGTGCGATTCCACGATAGAGCGGCACAAGCTTAGCCCAATGCCCATACCATCGGCTTTGGTGGAGTAGAACGCTTCGTATAAGCGCGCCATGACCTCGGGCGCAATGCCTTTGCCTGTGTCTTGCACGGCGAATTCAATGACTTGCTTGCCTTCAATCTGCTTGGGTAGCACATGCAGCTCGACCAGCCTCCCTGCTGTGGGGCGCTGTGCCATGTCAATTGATTCGGCTGCGTTTCGCAGCAAATTGACCAGAACTTGCTCAATCAAAATCGGGTCCACCAATAGCAAAGGTAGGCGCGCTGCGACGTAATGGTTTAGGCGCACGTTGAACCGGCGCAATTCAATTTCAGCCAGCTCTACGGCTTCTGCCACCATCAATCCCACTTCAGAGGGAGTACGGTTGGGTTCACTGCGCTTTACAAAGGCACGAATGCGCTGAATGATTTGCCCCGCCCGTTGGGCCTGGCGGGCCGTCTTTTCCAATGCGCCCAGCAAGTCTTCTTCGGAGATTTGCTTGTCCTTAATGCGCGACACCATGCCGTTGCAATAGTTGTTTATGGCAGTAAGGGGTTGATTCAACTCGTGGGCCACGCTCGAAGCCATTTCACCCATAGTAATCAGGCGGCTGGCGGTCTGCGCACGCTCTGCTTGGGTTGCAGACTGTTCTTCAGCCAAACGGCGCTGGGTAATGTCGGTGGCAATCACCATTTGTGCCAAGCGACCGTCTACCCAGCTCAGGTAGCGGGTTCGAACTTCAAGCCACTTATCAAGTTCGACAATAAAAATCTCGGCACTTTCGGCCTCCGTATCGGGTAAGGCTGTGGTGGGCAGGCCCGCAAACGAGTCCACGCTGTCGTGGGTTTCGTCGTTGGTGGGGCTCGGCGGAATGCCAGCTTGCGCGACCAACTGCAAGTGCCCATTGGCCTGCGTGCCAAACCATTGGCGGTAGAGGCGGTTTGCAAACAACATCTCGTCGCTGCCCAGCGGTGCTACAGAAATAGAAGCGTCCACCGCTTCAAGTACGGTGGTAAACCGTTGGTGGGACGCCGAGAGCTGCTCACGCACCCGGTTAGGCTCGGTAATGTCGGTCATCGAGGTTACCCAACCTGTTTGGGTGCCCATCGAGTCGATCAAGGGCGATACATACAGCCGGGCATCAAACAAACTGGTGTCTTTACGTTGCACCCGCACTTGAATGCCACCAGTGGATGTTTTTCCGGTGAGCTCCTCTTCCAATCGTGCAGTCAGCTGCTCGCGGTCACTTTCAGGCCAATACGGAAACGGCGCGGTGTGCCCCACCAGATCGGACTCACCCCAGCCCGTCATTTGGCAAAAAGCGGCGTTGACATACGTAATTCTGCCCTGCAAGTCCATTGCACGCATACCGGTGAGCATGGAGTTTTCCATAGCACGACGAAAGTTGGTTTCGGACATCAGCGCTTGT
>JBEANP010000065.1:0-11515 GCA_041165385.1 Pseudomonadota bacterium
GCGCATTGGGCGCCGACAAAGTGGCAAAGGCAAGCGCAGATGGCTACACATTACTCATGGGCCATATTGGAACGCTGGCGGTCAATCCGTCGCTGTACCCCAACCTACCCTATGACCCAGTCAAAAACTTTGCGCCCGTGGCTTGGGTAGCGCGCGTGCCCAATGTACTGGTGGTGCACCCCTCTGTACCCGCCAAAAGCGTGAAGGAACTGGTGGCACTCGCCAAGTCCAAACCCGGCCAACTCAACTACGGCTCCGGCGGCAATGGCAGCGCCGCCAACCTGGCCACCGAATACTTCAAGGTGCGCACCGAAACCTCCATGGTGCATATTCCCTACCGCGGCACAGCACCCGCTGTCACCGACTTGGTGGGTGGGCAAATTCAGGTGTTATTCACGGGCGCACCAGCGGTGATCAGCCAAATCAAAAGCGGTCAATTGCGCGCACTGGCCGTGTCTAGCCCCAAGCGCGTAGACGCGCTGCCCGACCTGCCCACGGTGGCCGAGGCTGGCTACAAAGACTTTGAGGCAGACCAGTGGTATGGGGTGGTGGCACCTACAGGTACACCCGCCGATATCGTGGCCAAGCTCAACACGCAAATCAACGCCTCGCTGAATTCACCCGAACTCAAAACCCGACTCAATAACGAAGGCGCCATTGCTACCCCTAGCACGCCAGCGGAATTTGGCCAGTTGATCGTGCGTGAAATTACTCGCTGGAAGCCGGTTATCCAGTCGGGCCGCGTCAAAGCTGACTGATTGAGCGATTCAGAGACGCGGCTTATGCGAGTGCTACAGCGTCAAATGCTTGAGCATCCACAACAAGCCGCTCAGCGTAAAAAATGACGCGATAGTGGTTGTCAACAAGGCAGCGGCAGCGGTATCTTCATGCCCATGCCGCTGCGCCAAAATGGGGAAAATGCCTAGCATCGGCATAGCTGAAAACACGACAGCGGCGATACGCAACTGGGGGTCTGCAATAGGCACGATCCAGGTGGCGCACACCCACACAGCCAAAGGGTGCAACAAAAGCTTGCCGAACGTAATTTTCCCGACCTGGCTGCGCAACCCCTTAATCTGCAAACCCACGAGGGTGCCCCCTATCACACACAGTGCAAGCGCACTGGTGGCCTGCGCAAAAACATTGATGGTGCGCGCCACTGGCCCCGGCAGCTGCAAGCCCGAAAGCGAATACGCAAAGCCCAACAAAATGGCAAGAATCATGGGATTGGTCAGCAGCCGCAACAATGTCTGGCCCAGCACCTTCAGGAGGGGGCCTTCAGACTTGTCACCCGCGTCAGACAACACCATGAGAAGGGGCAACATGAACAGGTTTTCCACCACCATGTTGAGCGCCAACGCCACCCCCGCCACGGGCCCTAGCGCCAACATGGCAACAGGGTAGCCCACATAACCGCTGTTGGAACACGACGTGCCCATTGCAAAATAGGCCTGGTAGCTGGGTGCACTGCGTTGCACGTAACGGGCCCAAACATAGGCTGCCAGCATCACCGACAACGATCCCAAAGCATATGCAAGCAAGTAGTCGGCGTGCATCACCTCGCGCACCGGGCGCTGCGAAATCGCGTTGAACAGCAAGGCCGGCAGCGCCAAGTTAATGACAAATTTGCCCAGCACACGCATCTCGGCTTTGGCGAACAAACCCCAGCGTGTGACCGCAAAACCTACTGCAATACAAAAATAAATCGGCCCCGTAATGGCCAAAATATCCAGCATCTAGCTCTTTACAGCTGCTGCAGACGCATCACGGCTAGCCAGCAGTGCGTCGGCATAGTCTTGCCACACAGCGCCTTTGGGCAAGCCGGCGAATACACCCGCACGGGCTTGGTCTGCCACCCATTGTTGCTTGGCCGCAATAGCCGTGGCCATCAACGGCGCAAAACCAGTCTCCAGCACGGTGTTGGCGGACTCGCGCATTTCCTCAGCGCGGCGTTGGCCATGTTGCACCACACGGCTGAAAAAGTAAGCCCCGGTTTGCCCCCAATCAATCGAGGGGAAGGTTTCCACCAGCGTAGGAAGCACATGGTCTTCCACGCCATAGGCACGCGCCGTGGTGTAACTCTCGATGACCAGCGCCTCCAGGCCCTTGATCATGACACTGCGGCACATTTTGATGGCAGATGCAATGCCGACGTCGTTAGACACCGCCTTGGCATCCATGCCCATAGCATTGAGTCGTTGCGCCAGTTCTTGCGCTTGCGCTCCGCCAAGCAACATGGGCACACGAATACCGTACGGAGGAACCGACGTCATCACGCCGGCCTCTACATACTGCGCACCAGTGGCTTCAATCAGCGCAGCGGCTTGCTGCTTGGTACCGGGTGAGGCGGAGTTCAAATCCAAATAGACCATGCCTGCACGCATGTACGGTGCAGCAGCCTGCGCTACGGCCAGTGTGTTTGACGCGGTAACAGCAGAAATGACCCAATCCGACTGGACACACAACGATTCAATCGATTCAGCTACCCCCACCGTTGCGGCAACCGCTGCGGTGCAAGCGCCATCCCTGTCGGTAGGAAACTTGGTGTCCCAAGCACTCACAGCCACCATGTGGGCCTGCAGCCCGGACGCAAAAATGCGCCCGACCTCGCCAAAACCGACCAAACCCAGCCGTTGCAAGTTCATCGGCATGGCTTACATCTTGGGCACGCCGGCTTTATTGATCACATCAGTCCACCGCTTGATATCGCTTTGCAGCAGACTACCCAATTGCTCGGGCGTAGAGCCTTTGGCTTGCACATTCAATTCAAACAGTTTCTTTTTAACGTCGGGTGCGTTGACTGCCGCTTGCACTTCGCGATTCAAACGGGCAATCACATCTTTGGGTGTTTTGGCGGGGGCCGCCAAAGCGTTCCAAGACGACACATCGAAATCGCGGACACCGCTTTGCATGAGTGTGGGTACATCGGGCAATTGCTCAGCACGGGTATCACCCATTACGGCCAGTACACGCACGGCTTTGGATTGCACTTGCCCCATCATAGGGCCCAAAATTTCGATGGCAATGTCCACCTGGTGTCCACGCAAGGCCGTGGTGACTGCCGGTGTGCCGTTAAATGGAACGACCAAGAAATCAAGCCCCGTGCGGGTACGAAACAATTCGGCAGCCAAGTTTTGGGTGCTGCCAATGTTGATGGTGCCCACATTGAGCTTCCCAGGATTGGCTTTGGCGTGGGCAAGCAACTCGGTTATGGATTTATAGGGCGCATCAGCGGCTGTCAGGATGGCAATGTCAAAGTAGCCCAGGGTGGACACCGGCGCAAAGTCACGCACCGCATCAAACGGCAGCGACTTGAACAACCCCGCACTCACGGCCGTGCCGTTGGACATCAGCAGCAAGGTGTGGCCGTCAGGCTCCGCTTTGGCAACCGCTTCACCGGCTACCACACCGCCCGCGCCGGGCTTGTTGTCAATGATGACGCTCTGCCCTATTGATTCAGACATTTTTTGCGCCACAGTGCGCGCCGTTAAATCGGCGACTCCGCCGGCACCAAACGGCACCACGATGCGAATGGGCTTGCTGGGAAACGTTTGCGCCGCAACGGGGGTGCCGAGCAAAGCCACAGCGCTGGCAGACAGTGCCACGGTCCGGGTGAATGTTTGGAACAGTTTTTTCATATGATTTATACCTCTAACGCCTATGGAATATGATTAACAAGCTATAAAAAACATAGCACGTGCCCACAAATAATCTGCCTGCGCCAAATCTAAAACCTTAGCGCGCTACACCCAACAATTTGTCCAACAGCACGGGCTGCTCTTGCAGGCCACGCGCAGTGCCACTGTGCACCACCGTGCCACGGTCCAGCACGGCAGCCACATCCGAAATGGCCAAAATAGCCTGCGGATGCTGCTCCACGATGATGGCGGACAAGCCCTCTTCGCGGGTAATACGGCGAATGGCGCGTAGCAACTCTTGCACGATGATGGGGGCCAAGCCCTCGCACGGCTCGTCTAGTAACAGCAACGTGGGGTTCAGCACCAAGGCGCGCCCCACTGCCAGCATTTGCTGCTCGCCACCGGAGAGTTGTGTGCCCAAATTGGTTTTACGTTCTGCCAAGCGGGGAAACAATTCATACACCCGCGCAGGCGTCCACGGGCTGGAGGCCCTGCCCGCACGTGCTGGCCGCGCCACCGCAGTCAAGTTTTCGTCCACCGTGAGCGATTTGAAAATATTGCGCTCCTGCGGCACCCAGCCAATGCCCGCCGCTGCACGCTCATGCGACGGCAGCTTGTGCAGTTGCAGCGCCGTGTTGCCCGCACCCAGCGTGATAGTGCCCCCGTGCTGGCGCGTAGCCCCTGCCAGCGTGTTCATCAATGTAGTTTTGCCAGTGCCGTTGCGGCCTAACAAGGCTAACGTTTCGCCTTCGTTCAACACTAGCGACACGCCCGTCAAAACAACAGCCTCGCCGTAACCCGCGCTAAGGTTTTCAATTTTGAGTAACTCAGCCATGCTGGGCTCCTGACTCGGTCTCTTCGTGCCCCAAATACACCGCTTTGACCTGCGGGTCATTGGCAATTTGATCGGGGTCGCCCTCGGTCAGTACCGTACCGTTCACCAGCACCGTCATGCGGTTGGCAAAGCTAAACACCAAATCCATATCGTGCTCAATCAACAAAATAGACACATCGGCGGGCAGGGCCGCAACGGTCTGTAACAGTTCTTCGCGCTCACCTGCGGGCACACCGGCCACGGGTTCGTCCAGCAACAACACGCGCGGCTCACACGCCAAGGCAATGGCGATTTCAAGCAAGCGGCGCTTGCCGTAGGCCAGCACACGGGTTTCTTGCGCCATCACCTCGGTCAGGTGGAATTGTTCCAGCAGTTGTTCGCAGCGTTCGTTCACATCGGCGCGTGCGCCCAAAGCCTGCCACCATTTGCCGCCCAAACCACGGTGCTGTGACACCACCATGGCCAAGGTTTCCAGCGGTGTGAGCGTGTCAAACAGTTGGTTGATCTGAAACGTGCGCACCATGCCACGGCGCACGCGCTGGTGCGGCGCCAGATCGGTAATGTCTTGCCCCTCCAGCACGATCTTGCCTTCAGTGGGCTGCAGTACGCCGGTGAGCAAATTGATCAGTGTGGTTTTGCCCGCGCCGTTGGGACCAATCAGCGCGTGGCGGGCGCCCTCTTTCAAATCCAGCGTCACGTTGTTGGTGGCGGTAATGCCGCCAAAGCGCATGACTAGGCCTTGGGCCGACAACACGGTCGTGTTTTGGCTACTCATGGCTTGCCTCCTTGCGCTTTGCCACGGCCAAACCAAGTCCAAGGGCGCACCAAGCGCTCACGGCCCACAAGCACCAGCACCACCAGAAACAAGCCAATCCAGAACGTCCAATACTGCGGGGTGATGCTGGAAATAAAGTCTTGCATCAGCTTAAACACCAAAGCACCCACCACACCGCCATAGAGCCAGCCCACGCCACCGATGACCAACATCAGCATGACATCGGCAGAGCGGTGAAACTCGAACACGTCCAGCGACGCAAATCCTGTGGTTTGTGCCAACAGCGCACCCGCAGCCCCTGCAACACCTGCAGCCACGGTGTAAACCACTGCCAAGCGCTGCGACACCGGAATGCCAATCGCCATGGCGCGCAAGCGGTTGTCGTGAATAGCCTTGAGCGTGGCACCAAACGGAGAACCCACGAACCGCCGCGCCAGCACAAACAGCACCAGCAGCACCGTGAGCGAATACCAGGCTGCCGTTTGGCCATACAGGTCAAACTCAAACCGGCCCAACAGCGGCCCCATCGTCACGCCCTGCAAGCCGTCCGCTCCGCCTGTGAGCCAGTCCAACTTGTTGGCCAGTTCCATCAAGATCAGGGCCACACCCAAAGTCACCATCAGCCGCGTCAGGTCGGTACCACGCAAAATCGTGGCGCTACAAATGGCCCCCAGCACTGTGGCAGCGGCTATGCCCACCGCCAAACCCACCAAGGGGTCGGGCATCACGTACTTGGAAAACAATGCCGCCGCATACGCACCCATGCCAAAAAAGGCAGCGTGCCCCAAAGACACAATGCCGCTGTAACCCAAAATCAAATCCAGCGACAGTGCAAACAGCGCCACGATGGCAATTTCATTGATGATGAGCGCGTGGCTGGCCAGTGCCCAGGGAGAGGCCAGCGCAGCCGCCCACAGAACGATTTCCCACCAGCGCCAGCTGCGCGACTGCAGCAGCACATTGGGGCGGGTTGTAGTTGCGGCGGTCATGCTTTGCCTCCTTTGCGCACAAACAGGCCCTGCGGGCGCCATACCAAAATAACAATCATCAAGCTGTACACAATAAATGCACCCAATTTAGGGATGTAGTACTTGCCAGCCACGTCAGCAATACCCAGCAACAGCGCAGCCAGCAAAGGACCGGTGATGCTGGAAGTGCCGCCAACGGCCACCACAATCAAAAAGTAAATCATGAATTTCAGGGGGAAGCTGGGGTCCATGCCCAACACGTCCGCACCCAGAGCGCCGCCCAAGCCTGCCAAGCCCGAACCCACGGCAAAAGTGCTCAAAAACACGGCATTCACATTGATGCCTAATCCAGCCGCCACGCGTTGGTCGTCCACCGATGCGCGCAAGCGGCTGCCAAACCGAGTTTTAGTCAGCACGTATTGCAACGCCACCGTAAGCGCAGCGCACACCGCAATGATGAACAAGCGGTAATGGCCCATGCCCAGCATCCACGCGCCCTCACCTAACTCGGTGCGACCTTTGAGCCACTCAGGCAACTGCATGATTTGCTGGGTAGAGCCCACAAAATAATCTACGCTGGCCACAGCCATAAAGGTCAGGCCAATGGAGAACAGCACTTGGTCCAAATGGGGCTTGTGGTACAGCGGGCGGTACAAGGTACGCTCCAGCACACCGCCCAACAATGCAGAACCCAAAAAGGCCAGCGGCAAGCACAGCAAAAAAGGCACGCCCAACTTTTGCATCAGCAGCACGGTGATATAACCGCCCACCATGGCAAATGCGCCATGCGCCAGGTTGATAAAGTTCATCAACCCCATGGTGACAGCCAAACCCACTGCCAGAATAAACAGCAGCATACCGTAGGCAATACCGTCAAAAAGAATGGTCAACATAGCTAAACTTCAAAAAAAAGCGAAGGGCTAGCCCCTCGCTTTTTGGACATGAATCGCCGCTTTTCACAACGGCACCGTGATTTGCTTAACGGTTTTTGCCTGGGTCTTTAACGTCTTTAATCACGTCAAACTCAACGTTGTACAACTGGCCTTCTTTCTTCTCTACTTTGCGCAAGTAGATGTTTTGCACCACATCGCGGGTTTGCGCGTCAATGAACATGGGGCCACGTGGGCTCTCGAAAATCTGGCCCTTCATGGCTGCCAGCAAGGCGTCACCACCGCCCGCACCCTTGGTGACCTTAAGTGCTTCATAGATCACACGCATGCCGTCATAGCCGCCCACCGCCATAAAGTTGGGGCGCAGGTTGTTGTTGGCCTTTTTGAAAGCCTCCACAAACTTCTTGTTCACTGCGGAGGGGTGGAAGGTGGAATAGTGGTGAGAAGTAACCACGCCGATTGCACCGTCGCCCATGTCGTTCAACTGGTCGTCATCAGTAATGTCGCCGGTGCCAATCAGTTTGATACCCGCTTTGTCCATGCCGCGCTCCAAGAACTGCTTCATGACCGCAGCGCCAGCGCCAGAGGGCACGAATACGAATAGAGCGTCGGGCTTGAGGTCACGCACTTTTTGCAAAAACGGTGCAAAGTCAGGGTTACGCAACGGCACGCGCAAGGCCTCGGTGACTTGACCGCCGTTAAAGGTCAGGCGTTCTTTGAAGAATTTTTCGGCGTCAATACCGGGGCCGTAATCGCTCACCAAAGTCACCACTTTTTTAATGCCGTTTTTGGGCGCCCAATCGGCCAGTGCAACCGAGGCTTGTGGCAGTGTGAAACTGGTGCGAATGATGTATGGAGACGCTTCAGTAATGCTGGAGGTCGCAGCAGCCATCACCACCAAGGGGGTTTTCGACTGGGTCGCAATGCTGGCGGTAGCCAGTGCCGATGGGGTAATGCCCATGCCCGCGAGCACATTGACCTTGTCATTCACGACCAACTCTTGCGCCATGCGCTTGGTGACATCGGGAATGCTGGTGTCGTCTTTGATGATGAGCTCTACTTTTTTACCGCCCACCATGTTGCCGTTTTGCGCCATGTAGAGCTTGGCTGCCGCTTCAATCTGGCGACCGGTAGTGGCTTGCTGGCCGGTCATGGGCAGCACCAAACCAATTTTGAACGTGTCGGATTGGGCCATGGCAGCGGGTGCCAACAATGTCAAGGCGGCCAGTGCGGTGCCGGTCAAGAAAATTCGCTTTTGCATTTTTATGTCTCCTGCGGGTGATCGGTAAGTAACAACGTAGTAACTATGGCCGCTAATCAGCAATGCCGCAATCGCAATTTCAAACACTTAGATATAGCAATTTGAAATAACAAAGGCTTACATTCAACACCAGCGTCCATGCCGGTAAGAAGTGTAAGCCTTGTGTTTAAAGCGCTGTGCAGGCCTGCGCCAAGTCACTCCAACTCGTGAGTTTTAAATCAAAACCACGCCTGTTTTAGACTGAATGTCTTCGCGGGTAACTCCAGGAGCCAGCTCTACAAGCTTTAGGCCATCGGGAGTAACGTCCATCACGCCCAGGTCCGTAATGATGCGGTCCACCACACCCACGCCGGTCAACGGCAAGGTGCAATGAGGCAAAATTTTCAGATCAATGGTGCCGTCTTTTTTCTTGGCCACGTGCTCCATAAGCACAATCACACGCTTCACCCCAGCAACTAAGTCCATGGCGCCGCCCATGCCTTTGACCATCTTGCCTGGAATCATCCAGTTGGCCAGATCACCCTTTTCGCTCACCTGCATGGCCCCTAGGATGGACAGATTGATCTTGCCCCCGCGAATCATGGCAAAGCTCTCATGGCTGCCGAAAATACTAGAGCCTTTGATCGTGGTGACCGTTTGCTTGCCTGCATTGATCAGGTCGGCGTCTACTTCGTCTTCGGTGGGAAACGGGCCAATGCCAAGCATTCCGTTTTCGCTCTGCAACCAGACTTCTTTGTCAGCAGGCACATGGTTGGCCACCAGCGTGGGAATGCCAATACCCAGGTTCACATAAAACCCGTCTTCGAGTTCATGGGCCGCACGGGCAGCCATTTGGTCTTGATTCCAGCTCATGTTCAGACTCCTGCTTTCTCTGTAATCGTGCGCTTCTCGATGCGCTTTTCAGGTGTGGCGTTCAGCACAATGCGGTGCACGTAAATACCGGGCAAATGCACTTGGTCCGGGGCAATGTCGCCAGTCTCCACGATCTCTTCCACTTCTACCACCGTGATCTTGCCGGCCATGGCCACTGCAGGGTTGAAGTTGCGCGCGGTAAAGCGGAACTGCAAGTTGCCTGACTTGTCGGCACGGTGCGCTTTCACCAACGCCACATCGGGCACTAATGCGCGTTCCATGACATACGTTTCGCCATCAAACTCGCGCAGCTCTTTGCCCTCGGCAACCATAGTGCCCACACCGGTTTTGGTAAAAAATGCGGGAATGCCTGCACCGCCGGCGCGTAGCTTTTCAGCCAGTGTGCCTTGGGGGGTGAATTCGAGTTGCAACTCGCCGGCCAGGTATTGGCGCTCGAACTCTTTGTTCTCGCCCACGTAGCTAGAAATCATTTTTTTGATTTGGCGTGTTTCCAGCAACTTGCCCAAGCCAAAACCGTCCACACCCGCGTTGTTGGAAATAGCAGTCAGGTCTTTGGCGCCGGTGTCGCGCAGCGCATCGATCAAGGCCTCAGGGATACCGCACAACCCGAACCCGCCGACGGCCAAGAGTTGGCCGTCTTTTACGATGCCTTCGAGCGCTTTGGCGGCGCTGGGATAAATTTTGTTCACTGCGTTTTTCTCCAATAAAAGGAATCACAAACCATAAGATACTACGTAACTTCATACGTAGTTTTTCGTAGAGCCAAACCCTGCACCATGAACATTGACTACCGCCTCGCATTTGACATGGCCCCTGTAGGCTTAGCGCTATCTAGCAACCGAACCATTGTGGATTGCAACCAGCATGTGTGCGACATGTTTGGCACCAGCCGCGACCTCTTGATTGGGCAATCATTCCAGTTGCTCTACCCCAGCGTAGATGAGTACGAACGCACCGGTGCGCGCATCGCCCCGATACTGAACCGCAATGGAACCTATGCCGACGACCGAATCATGCGTCGTGTAGACGGACGCTTCAAAGGAGAAACTTTTTGGTGCCACGTGACGGGTCGGGCGCTGAACCAGAGTGAACCCCATGAAGCTGGCATCTGGTCGTTCGAAGATTTAAGTGCCACCCGCCCGGTGCGGGCCGAGCTCACCGCACGGGAGCGCGAAGTAGCCGCCTACGTGATGCAGGGACAAACATCGAAACAGATTGGTAAAACGCTGGCCATCAGCCACCGCACGGTGGAGGTTTACCGCGCGCGGTTAATGCGCAAATACAAAGCATCGACCACTGCGGATTTGGTGCACCGGCTTACTGCGGGCTAAACGCAGGTCAGCGCTTTGGGTCGCTGACTCAGCCCAGCTGCGCAACCGAACGCAGATTTTCTGCCGTAGTGGTGGGGAAACCAAAATATTCCAGGTACGCAGGTATTTGCTCAAACAGCATGTCCGAGCCGACTTGCACTGCACAGCCACGTGCTTTGGCGGCGGTTAAAAACGCCGTCATTTCGGTGCGCATGACCACTTCGCCCACAAACGTGCTGGCGGCCAATTTAGACACATCCAGCGGCAGCGGGTCGCCTTCATTCATTCCCATAGGCGTGGCATTCACAACCAAATCGCAGCCAGTGGGGTCGTTGGAGCCGACCTGCACTTCTATCTGCGGATAGTTTTGCTTCAAGCGCTGCCCCAGACCGTCAGCACTGGCGGCATTGACATCAAATAAGCGAATGGAGGCGATTCCTGCAGCAGCCAGCGATGCAGCAATGGCGCAACCCACACCACCCGAGCCCACGACCAACACCTTTGCCCCTGCCAGATTCAAGCCTTTGCGCTGCACGCCGCGCACAAAACCTGCGCCATCGAACATATCGCCCACCAAACGTCCATCAGCCAAACGCTTCACGGCGTTGCAGGCTCCTGCAACGCGCACCGTAGGTGTGACTTCATCCAGCAACCCGACGGTAGTAACCTTGTGCGGCATGGTGATCAACGCGCCACGGATATTGGTCAAGCCAAACACGGCTTTCAGCAATGCAGGGTACTCCGGCACCTGGCAACCCATGGGCACCACGATCGCGTTGATTCCCGCCTGCTCGAAGTAGGGGTTGTAAATCATGGGCGACTTGAAACTGTGCGTGGGATAGCCAATGTGGGCGATGATTTCTGTGTTGCCGTTGATCATGAAAACTGTCCGAAAAGAAAATTAGTTAGTGCCAAATTTGCGCACTAAGCCACCCAGGGCAATGAGGTAGCCATCCACACCAAAC
>JBEANP010000066.1:0-11487 GCA_041165385.1 Pseudomonadota bacterium
TAGCGCCTCAACTGCGCGCTGGGGTGCTCAGTGGCCCCAGTTTTGCGCAAGAAGTTGCCCAAAGCATGCCCACGGCATTGGTGGCCGCCAGCAGCCACGCCAGTGTGCGTGACGCATTGGTGCAGGCGTTTCACGGATCGACTTTGCGGGTGTACGCCAACGAGGACGTCGTGGGTGTGGAAGTGGGCGGCGCAGTTAAAAACGTGCTTGCGATTGCCACCGGCCTGTGCGATGGCTTGCAACTGGGCCTGAACGCCCGCGCGGCGCTGATCACCCGAGGTTTGGCGGAAATGACGCGATTGGGGCTGGCATTGGGCGCGCGCGCAGACACCTTCATGGGCCTGAGTGGGCTGGGTGATCTGGTACTCACCGCTACCGGCGATTTGTCGCGCAACCGGCGCGTGGGTCTGGCGCTTGCCCAAGGTAAAACACTAGAGCAGGCGGTGCAAGAACTAGGGCATGTAGCCGAAGGCGTGTACTGCGCCCGCACCGTGGTGCAGCGCGCGCACAGCCTGGACATTGACATGCCCATTGCCCGCAGCGTGGTGGCGTTGCTCGATGGCCGTATGCAGCCTGCACAAGCGGTCGCCGCGCTGATGGGGCGCGGCCCCACCATTGAGGCCGCAGTTTAGCGCTCTTAGCCTTGTTTTACGCGCGCCGCGATGTGCGCAATGGCTTCTTCCACCTGGTCCACCAGAATCAGGCACAGGTCGCCGTCTTGTAGTTTGTCCATAGCAGTGTCGATTGCTAGAAACTCGCCAAACACTTCAGTGGAGCTGGTGGTGCGGCTAGCGTTGGCCAGGCCCTCGCGCAGCAGGGCGATCACTTCACCATCTTTGCGGCCGCGCTGGCATTGGTCTTCAAACAGCACCACCTCGTCAAACGCGGCACCCAAAATTTGGGTCTGTTCGCGAATGTCTTGGTCGCGGCGGTCGCCCGCGCCACTGATGACAACCGAGCGGCGTTTGGCTGGCAAGGCTTCTACGGCTTGCACCAGTGCAAGCATCGCGTCCGGGTTGTGGCCGTAGTCGGCAATGACTGTCGCACCACGGAACTTGAACATGTTGAAGCGGCCGGCAGCGTTGTCGTTGTCGTTCGAGAAAGACGCCAGCCCACTCGCCACAATGCGCCAGTCAATACCCAACGCCCACACTGCAGCTACCGATGCCATGGCGTTGTCGACCTGAAAGCCGATGGCCCCACCCATGGTGACCGGAATGTTGGCCAGGGGAATGCTGTGCGTGAAGTCGCCCTTGGCAGCAACAACGCAGCCGTTTTCAACGTAAACCACTGCCTGCCCTTGGGCGCGATGGGTTGCCATAACTGGGTGAAACTTGTCGGCAGTGAAAAATGTCACTGCGCCTTTGCACTTGCTGGCCATGGAGGCCACATTCGGGTCGGCCGCATTGAGCACCGCCGTGCCTTTGGGCGATACGTTTTGCACGATCACGCGCTTGAGCACAGCAAGATCGTCCACTGTGGTGATGTAGTTCAGACCCAGATGGTCGCCGCTACCCACATTGGTCACCACCGCCACGTCGCAGCGGTCAAAGGCCAGGCCTTCGCGCAGTACGCCGCCACGCGCGGTTTCCAGCACAGCGGCATCTACATCGGGGTGCAGCAACACGCTGCGCGCGCTTTTGGGTCCGCTGCAGTCGCCGGTGTCAATCACTTGCCCGCCCACATACACGCCGTCGGTATTGGTCATACCCACGCACATTCCATTGCGGCTGAGCAGGTGCGAGATCAGCCGTACCGTCGTAGTTTTGCCGTTGGTGCCAGTAACCGCCACGATAGGAATACGGCCGTTTTGTCCGGGTTTGAACATCGTTGAAATAATGGCTGCACCTACGTCCCGGCCCTTTCCGAACGATGGGGCCAAGTGCATGCGCAAGCCGGGCGCAGCGTTTACCTCGACCATGCCGCCGCCTTGCTCTTCCAGAGGGCGCAAGATGCTGTCACACACCACGTCAACACCGCAAATGTCCAGACCCACCATATGCGCAGCCGCCACAGCGCGGGCTGCTACATCAGGGTGCACGTCATCTGTGACGTCAGTAGCCGAGCCACCGGTAGACAAGTTTGCGTTATTACGCAAATTAACACGCTGGCCCTTGGCGGGAATCGATTCCGCATCAAACCCTTGTGTAGCCAAACACGCACGTGCGATGTCATCAAAACGGATTTTGGTCAACGATGTGGAGTGTCCACTGCCACGGCGCGGGTCGCTGTTGACTTGGTCCACCAGTTGGTTGATGGTGTGCAGGCCATCGCCCACCACTTTGGGAGGGTCGCGGCGTGCTGCAGCAACCAACTTATCGCCCACGACCAATAGGCGAAAGTCGTTGCCCGGCAAATAACGCTCTACCAAAATGTCGTCACGGAATTCACGTGCGGCAGCGTAGGCTTTGAGCAGATCAGCGTGGGTGGTGATGTTGACTGTAATACCCTTGCCCTGGTTGCCGTCGTTGGGCTTGACCACCACCGGCAGGCCGATTTCACAGGCTGCTTTCCATGCGTCGTCTGCGTCCGCTACAGGGCGGCCGCCAGGTACGGGCACGCCTGCAGCGGCCAGTAGTCTCTTGGTGAGTTGTTTGTCCTGTGCAATGGCTTCTGAAATGGCGCTGGTAATGTCCATCTCAGCAGCCTGAATGCGCCGCTGTTTACTGCCCCAGCCAAAGCGCACCATGCTGCCTTCGGTCATGCGGCTGAACGGAATACCCCGCGCCACGGCTGCGTCCACGATGGAGCCGGTACTGGGGCCAAGGCGCACGTCTTCGTCCAAATCTTTGAGCTTTGTTAGCGCGTCAGCCAAATCAAAAGGCGTGTTGTCCAGCGCCGATTGGCACAACTGCTGGGCGATGTCCATGGCCAAAAACCCCACATCTTCTTCGCTGTATTCCACAACGACTTGGTAGACATGGGTTTCCATGGTGGACGTCGTGCGGCTGAATGTCACTGGGCAGCCCGCCTGTGCTTGCAGGCCCAATGCGGCCAGTTCCAAAACCTGCGCCATTGAAATGGTGTCGCCGTTGCCCACGGGCTGAAACGGGCTTATTTCGGGGAAGCGAGCGCGAATGCGGGACTCAAATCCCTCTATCTGGCGAATGTTGGCCTCTTGCGGGGTGCAAGCAATCACCGATTGAATAGCGGTGTGGTGGCTCCATAGATTGGGGCCGCGCAGGGCCCGGATACGGGTAACTTCCATGGTGTGCTCAGTAAGGGGTTTTCTTGTGGCTGGACTCAAAAGTGCGAAGACCAGCAGCGATCAATTCGACGGGAATATTCAGTGCCCAAGCGGCAGCCACTGCAGCCATCACCATCTCTGGTTTGGAGGCTTTTGCGGGCTTGAGGCTGGACAGGGGGAGCAACGCCGCATCGTCCTGGCCTTGCGCCATGACAATGGTCTCTTCCCGTAAAAATACGACACGTTCGCCAATATCGCGGTGCGTTGCAATGGCGGCATTGGCTGCATTCAGCCCATAAAAAATAACTTTGCCATCGCACAGTGCTGCCATCTCCACGGCTTGGGCATCTTCCGCATTTAGCACGGCGGTGCCGCTGGGTAACACCACGTCAACTTGGGTGCGGGCCACTTTGTAGGCTTGTTCTGCATCCAAAATGTCAAAATCGGTCAGATTTTCTTGCCAACTTACGTCAGTCACCACGCCTACCGTGCATTTGTCGTAAGCCAAGCCCTCGCCCAAAATAGTTTTGCTCGGGTTCTCAAACACGGCCGCTTGAACAGAGCGGTTTATCAACAGACGCTGCCCGGCTTCCCAATGGGTGCAGTCAGTGGCCACAACTTGGCGACCATCGAGGTACAGGCCTTCGCTGCAGGCTAGGCCCACATGCTTGCCACTGATGTGCACCAGCCACGCCACCAGCCGCGCAATGCGTCCGGTGTTTTGGGTGCCGGTGATTCCCACCACGGGAATGCGCCCGTCTTTGTCAGTGTGAAACAGGTGCTCAATGATGGCTTTACCCACTGGGCGGCCTTCGCCCTCAGCGGGTTTGATGTGGGCCAGCAAACCAGGGCTAGCGTTCACCTCAATCACCGCACCGCGTTGGCTGGCCAGTGGTTTGGTAATGTCTTCTACCACCATGTCGATGCCGGCAATGTCTAGGCCGACTACCCGTGCCGCCAATGCCGCTGCCGCTGCAATGGTGGGGTGCACTTTGTCCGTCACATCAAACGCAACATTACCGTTGCGCTGAATTAGCACTTTTTGGTCTTTAGCGGGAACGCTTTGCGGAGTGAGTCCAACGCGCTCAAGCTCGAGCACCACTTCTTCCTCTTTGCTGGGAATGATCACGTTCAGCGGGGCGTCCTCGGTGGTGCCACGGCGGGGATCTATGTTGATTTGACTGTCCGCCAATTGGTCAACGGTGGATACGCCATCGCCCACCACCCAGAGCACGTCGCCACCGGCCACTGCCACAACCCGCTTGCCTACTACCAGCAGGCGATGCTCGTTTCCGGGAATGTATTTCTCTACGATCACTGCGCTGCCGTCGCCCTTTTGGTAGGCGAGGTGATAAGCGGCTTGAATGTCTTTTTGGGCATGCAGGTCGAGTGACACGCCACGGCCATGGTTACCGTCTACTGGCTTGACGGCCACAGGCACGCCGATGTCCTGGGCCGCTTCCCATGCAGCCTCTGCGCTGCGCACCAACTGGCCTTCGGGCACCGGTACGCCGCAGGCCCTGAGCAGCGATTTGGTCAAGTCTTTGTCGCTGGCAATTTCTTCGGCAATAGCGCTGGTTTGGTCGGTTTCTGCCGTCCAAATACGGCGTTGGGCTGCGCCGTAGCCCAACTGCACCAAGTTGCCCTCAGTCAGGCGAATATGTGGAATGCGGCGGTCTGTGGCGGCGTCTACGATGTGGTTGGTGCTGGGGCCAAGGCACAGCGAGTCCACTTGCTCCCGCAACACTGCTACCACTGCATTTACCTCGTACGGTGTGTCATTGGCCACCGCTTCCACCAGATCACGGGCCGCATGCAATGCAGCGCGCCCTACGTCCTCTTGGCGGGTGCGAAAGGCAATTTTGTAAATGCCGCGTTTGGAGGTTTGTCGGGCCTTGCCGAAACCGGTTTGCATGCCCGCCAGGTTTTGTAGCTCTAGCGTGACGTGCTCTACGATGTGGGCGGCCCAAGTGCCCTCTGCAACGCGCTGCAGAAAGCCGCCACGAACGCCAGGGCTGCAATGATGTTCTACCAGGCTGGGCAGAAAGCCCACTAGTCGATCGTAAAAGCCCGGAATAGTGTTAGATGGAAAGTCTTCCAGCTCACCGATATCAACCCACGCTTCGATGACGGGGCGGTAAGTCCAGATGTTGGGGCCCCGCAAGTGTGTAACCCTGAGGATGTCGATTTTTTTCTGGTGCGTCATGTCTAATTGGGGGTTGGGCAGTCGTCCGATGTGGGGCTGCCCGCGTTGTGTATTCTCTCTTACCAGCATTAAAACCTAACTATCGCTTTCGATGACCAATGAAGTTTCCGTTGTAAACATGCTTCCAGCCGATTTGGCTGCCCCTTGGGGCAGTGAGGTGCAAAACCTGCTCCACCCCGAAGAAAACGTTTTGGCCACGTTAGAGGTTGACCTGAACCAGACATTGCAGTTCGTTCGCGGCTTGGTGGTAGTGACTAATCGCCGTTTGTTATGCCGTGTCGGCCCACAGTCAAATTGGCAGCATTGGGACTACCGCGCAGATTTGGTGTTGCGTCACCATGACCATGCGGGTGTGGGTCATCTGGATCTGTTGGATGCAACGGGACTGTTGGCTACGTGGCGTTTTACGCTAGGTCAAAACCTGCAAGCGATTCGGATCGTGGACCAGTTTCAGGCCCATCTGGACAGCGCAGTGTCGGGCCGCCCGCTAGTGCAAGCGCTCAAGAATATTTGCCCCAGCTGCAAAGCACCGTTAGACCCAGACCAAGAGGAGTGCCCCATTTGCACCAAGGTGGTCCACACGCCGCCTTCCACCTGGACATTGTTTCGGCTGTGGCGTTTTGCCAAGCCCTACCAAGGGCAATTGGCCGCAGGCTTCGTTTTAACGCTGCTAGGAACAGCTGCCAATTTGGTTCCGCCGTACCTGACCATGCCGCTCATGGACAACGTGTTGATTCCATTTCAAAACGGGCAAAAAATTGATCCCGATTTGGTGGCTCTGTACATGGGCGGTTTATTGGGGTCCGCTCTGCTAGCCTGGGTGCTGAGTTGGGCTAAAACCTATATTTTGGCGTTGGTCTCTGAGCGCATTGGTGCCGATCTGCGTACTGCTACTTATGAGCATTTGCTCAAGCTGTCATTGGAATATTTTGGCGGCAAACGTACGGGCGACTTGATGTCGCGCATTGGCAGCGAGAGTGACCGCATTTGCGTGTTCCTCTCCCTGCATTTGCTGGACTTTGCCACTGACGTGATCATGCTCACCATGACGGCTGTGATTCTGGCGTCCATCAACCCTTGGTTGGCGGTGGTTACCTTGGTGCCCTTGCCATTTATTGCCTGGATGATTCACTTTGTACGACATCGCCTGGCCACTGGTTTTGAGAAAATCGACCGTGTGTGGGGTGAGGTGACCAACGTGCTGGCCGACACCATTCCCGGCATCCGGGTGGTGAAAGCGTTTGCGCAAGAAAAGCGCGAAGCCACTCGCTTTCGAGAGGCCAACAAACACAACCTAGCGGTAAATGACCGCATCAACAAAATCTGGTCGCTGTTCTCACCTAGTGTGTCGTTTTTGACAGAGCTTGGCTTGCTGGTGGTTTGGGCATTTGGTATTTGGCAGGTGTCCAAGGGTGAGATTACGGTAGGTGTGCTGACCGCGTTTATTGCCTACATCAGCCGCTTTTATGGCCGTCTGGATTCCATGAGCCGCATTGTGTCGGTCACCCAAAAGTCGGCCTCTGCCGCCAAGCGCATTTTTGATATTTTGGACCATGTATCTAGCGTGCCCGAGCCTACCAACCCGTTGCCCATGGGCAAGGTGCAGGGTCGTATTGAAGTGCGCGATGTGGGTTTCCGGTATGGCAATCGCCAGGTCAACAGCGGCATCAACCTGAACATTGCGCCCGGCGAGATGATCGGCCTGGTGGGCCACAGCGGCTCGGGCAAGAGCACCTTGGTGAACCTGATTTGTCGCTTTTATGATGTGTCTGAAGGTGCGATTTTGGTGGACGGGGTGGACATTCGTTCCTACGCCATTTCAGACTTCCGCCAAAACATCGGACTGGTACTGCAAGAGCCGTTTTTGTTCTTTGGCACCATTGCCGAAAACATTGCTTATGGCAAACCTGACGCCACGCGTAGCGAGATCATTGCCGCAGCCCGTGCCGCCCACGCGCATGAATTTATTTTGCGCTTGCCACAGGGCTATGACTCCATGGTGGGCGAGCGTGGTCAAGGCTTGTCCGGCGGTGAGCGCCAGCGTATTTCGATTGCCCGCGCTTTGTTGATTGACCCATGCATTTTGATTCTGGACGAAGCCACCTCGTCGGTCGATTCCGAGACTGAAAAAGAGATTCAAAAGGCGCTGGAGAACCTGGTGCAAGGCCGCACCACCATCGCCATTGCCCACCGCTTGTCTACGCTTCACCGCGCCGACCGGCTGGTGGTGCTGGACCGTGGCAAAGTGGTGGAAGAGGGCACGCACGACGCGCTCATGGCCCAAGAGGGCGCGTACTACAACCTGTACCAGGCGCAGGCCCGCAACCAATTGATGGAGGACGTGGCATGAGCGCGCTCAACACCGTAACCGCAACGCAATTTACATTGCAACGCAACGCCTTTGGCGCGCTGCTGCTGACTGATGCGCAGGGCCAGGTTTTCGAAGACGTGGTGCCTGTGCGCGCCTTTCCTATCCAATCGCCTGAAGACGGCATTTCGTTGGTCAGCACCGATGGCCACGAGGTGGCGTGGATCGACCTGCTGACCGACGTGCCCGAGCCTGCGCAAACGCTGGTGCGCGACGCACTTGTCACACGCGAATTCATGCCGGTGATTACCCGCATTGTGTCGGTGACCAGTTTCTCCACGCCCTGCACTTGGGCAGTGAATACCGACCGTGGCGACACCGAGTTTGTGCTGCGCGGCGATGAAGACATCCGCCGCATCGGTAAAGACAACGCGCTGCTGATTGCCGATGTGCACGGCATTCAGTATCTGGTGCGCGACCAGTTTGCGCTGGATACGGCTAGCAAGAAAATTCTGGACCGGTTTATGTAGGCTTGCGTTGCAATTGAACTCTGCTGTTAGCAAGGATTAAGGTTGCTTAAAACTGCATGAACTCTCGAAACTTGAAACAATATGTTTGCAATCTATTTCTAATGCAAACTTTTCAACATTCACCAGCCGGGCATATCCCAAAGTCCTGAGAATGCACCCAAAAATCCCCAGCTCATCCAAATCATGAAAGCGCTCATCAAAAGCGGAATAACGTATTCGCTGCACGTAGATTTGTGATTTGGTCCGATGCCTGACCTCAAACTAGGCAACATTGGAGCTAATACTGGAAGCACAAACACAAGATAAAAAATAAATACACAAACACTGATGCCTCCCCAAAACACTGACCAAGCAGTCTTAAACGCAATGTTTCTAGGCAGTTTTTTGTGAGTTATCAGGCGGTATATGCCTCCGACTAAAAGAAGTTGTCCAGTTAGGAGACTGGAGATGCCTAAATGGATCGGACATCCCACTTTAGTGTTTTGCATAGTTATCAATCACTTGGGCAGTGCGTGCAGAAGATTCGCAGCGCTGAATAAAAACTTTCATCGCAATCTTTATTTATAAATGGGCGTGGCTTTTATTACCAAACTCGTCCCAAGCAAAATATCCGAACGGGCTTTGTAGTTGAGCAAATAGCGAACCCTAAACTTCTAAGTTGTCAATCAACCGCGTAGACCCCAGCCGCGCTGCAGCCAGCACCACCATTGCATCGCCGGGTTTGGGGGCTTGCAGGTCGGCTTGGCGGCGCACGGCCACGTAGTCGGGCAGCCAGCCTGCGCTGCGCAGGGTGTGCATGCCTTCGGTTTCCAGCGCTGCAATGTCAAATGAACCCGCCCGCAGTGCAGCGACTATTTTGCGTAGCGTGGCCGATAGCAGTAGGGCTTCTTCGCGCTGCTGCGGGCTCAGGTAACCATTGCGACTGGACAGGGCCAAACCGGCTTCATTGCGCTGGGTTTCGCCGCCCACAATGTCCACGGGCAACGCAAACTGCTTCACCATATTCCGAATCACCATCAGCTGTTGGTAATCCTTTTTGCCAAACAGTGCGGTGCGCGCCTGGGTGCAGGCCAACAGCTTCATCACCACCGTGCACACGCCGATGAAAAAGCCGGGGCGGAAGTGGCCCTCCAAAATGTCAGCCAGCTCGGTGGGCGGGTGCATCTTGAAGGTTTGGGGCTGGGGGTACAGCTCGGATTCTTTGGGGGCAAACACAATGTCGCAGCCCGCAGCTTCTAGCTGCGCGCAGTCGGCTTCCAGCGTGCGGGGGTAGGTGTCGAAGTCTTCGTGCGGCGCAAACTGCAGGCGGTTTACAAAGATGGTGGACACCGTCACATCGCCCAGCGGCTTCGCCTGACGCACCAGCGCCAAGTGGCCTGCGTGCAGATTGCCCATAGTGGGCACCACGGCAGGGTGGCGGTAGTGGTTGAGGGCGGTACGCAGCTCGGCGATGGTGTGAATCAGTTGCATAGGTGTGGGGGGTAAAACTTACCGGGCGTTATCACCAGGCGTGGAGTGCGTCGTCGGGGAAGGTGCCGTTTTTCACAGCGGCGACATAGGCTTCCATGGCACCCCGGATGCTGGTGGCATCCGCCATGAAGTTGCGCACAAACTTGGGGTTCTTGCCCAAGTTGACGCCCAGCATGTCGTGCAACACCAGCACCTGGCCCGCAGTGCCTTTGCCTGCGCCAATGCCAATGGTGGCGCAGTGGGTTAGCTCTTGGGTGAGTTCGGCAGATAGCGGCGCGGGCACCATTTCCAACACTACCATCGATGCGCCTGCGTCTTGCAATTCGCGGGCGTGCTGCTTCATGGTGTGTGCTGCCGCGTCGCCACGGCCCTGCACGCGGTAGCCGCCCAGGGCGTGCACGGTTTGCGGGGTCAGGCCCAGGTGAGCGCACACAGGAATGCCGCGCTCTACCAAAAAGCGCACCACCTCGGCGGTCCAGCCTCCGCCCTCTAACTTGACCATGTGCGCGCCCGCTTGCATGAGCACGCTGGCACTGCGGATGGCTTGTTCTTTGCTCTCTTGGTAGCTGCCAAACGGCAGGTCGCCAATCAGCCAGGCCGTGCCTTGCGAGCGGCGCAGGCCACGGGCCACACTCTCGGTGTGGTAGCGCATGTCTTCCAGCGTCACACCCACGGTGCTGTGCAAACCACGGCACACCATGCCTAGTGAGTCGCCCACCAAAATGCATTCCACGCCTGCGGCATCGGCTACAGCGGCAAAGGTGGCGTCGTAGGCGGTGAGCATGGTGATCTTCTCGCCCCGGGTGTGCATTTCCAGAATGCGCGGCAGGCTGATGGGCTTGCGGTTGGATGGGGGCGAAGCCGGGGGCAGCGTGCCGTAAGGCGACGCTGCGGGAGATGTCGCAGGTATTTGAATACCAACAAGGTCTTGTGCCATGTACGGAGTCCTAAATTTAGCTGGGGGTGTACGCCAAGCGCACGTAAATCGGGGCAAAAGCCTCGGCTTGGGTGATTTCAATCAGGGTTTCTTTGGCCAGCTCCAGCAGCGCGATGAAGGTCACCACCAGCACCGGCGTGCCGCTTTCGGCGTCAAATAGTTCTTCAAAGCCGACAAATTTGCGACCCTGCAGGCGCTTGAGCACCACTGTCATGTGTTCGCGCACCGAGAGCTCTTCGCGGCTGATTTTGTGATGCTGGACCAGCTTGGCGCGCTTCAACATGTCGCGCCATGCATCGGCCAGATCAACCACCTGTACATCGGGGAAGCGTGGCTGCATGGCTTGCTCAATGAACACCTCGGCCTTGAGAAAATCGCGGCCAAACTGGGGTATGGCGTTCAGCCGCGCTCCGGCCAGTTTCATTTGCTCATATTCCAGCAGGCGGCGCACCAGTTCGGCGCGAGGGTCTTCGGCCTCTTCATTCCCAGCTACCTTTTTTGGCGGCAGCAACATGCGTGACTTGATTTCAATCAGCATGGCTGCCATCAGCAGGTATTCGGCGGCCAGCTCCAAGTTGCGCTTGCGGATTTGGTCCACGTACACCAAATACTGTTTGGTGACGCTAAGCATGGGGATGTCGAGAATGTTGAAGTTCTGCTTGCGGATCAGGTACAACAGCAAGTCCAGTGGGCCTTCAAAGGCTTCTAGAAACACTTCTAGCGCGTCGGGCGGGATGTACAAATCCTGCGGCATAGCGAACAGCGGCTCGCCATACAGGCGCGCCAGTGCCACTTGGTCTACGACGTTGGGCGAGCTTGGCAAAACGACCACTTCGGGCAATGCCGCCG
>JBEANP010000067.1:0-11436 GCA_041165385.1 Pseudomonadota bacterium
AAGTCACCCGCAAACAGCAGCCAGCCGGCGGCAACGATGCCCAGCCAAGTACAGGCGCTCAGCACGGTGAGTGCGGTTTGTTTCACCAGCAGCTTGTTGCCGCTGCCCAAATACTGCGTCACCACCACGCCGCCGCCAATTGCCATCACCCGGAACAGCACGTTCAGTGTTTCCAGCACCTGCTGCGACAGCGCAAAACTGCCGGCTGAAATGTCGGACTCCCGCGACGCGAGCCACAGGCCCACCATGGCCACGGTAATGCCCAAAACAAACTCCCCAAATATGGGGGCAGCAATGGAAGTGAGGTGCGTGCGGTTGGAGGGGCGTATGTCTGCCATCGGGCGATAATAGCGGTTGGTTTCGTAACTCCGGCGTAACCGTTCTTTTGTGTTTCGGAGTCATGTAGAGGACTACCATGAATAAAAACCTCGCGGCGCAGGCACGTTCGCCGCACAGCGCCGCTTGTCGTCAAACCTGTTTCTTTGCCACCGCTCTTAACGTGGGGACAGTGCAGGCATGAGCTACCAAGTCAAAGAAATTTTTTACACACTCCAAGGCGAAGGCGCTAACGCCGGTCGGCCTGCGGTGTTCTGCCGTTTTGCGGGCTGCAACCTGTGGTCTGGTCGTGAGCAAGACCGTGCTACTGCCGTGTGCCAGTTTTGTGACACTGACTTTGTGGGGACTGACGGCACGCTGGGTGGCAAATTTGCCGATGCGCAAGCGCTGGCCGCGCGCATTGCCGCCCAATGGCCTACCGAGTCGCACGACCACCGCATGGTGGTACTGACTGGCGGTGAACCGCTGCTGCAGGTGGATACCGCCCTGATTGACGCGCTGCATGCGCAGGGCTTTTTCATTGCGGTTGAAACCAATGGCAGCCTTGCTGCGCCCGCAGGCATCGACTGGGTTTGCGTCAGCCCCAAGGCGGGAGCGCCGTGGGTGCAGCGCCAGGGGCACGAACTCAAGTTGGTCTGGCCGCAAGCGGGCATCGACATCGCCGAGTGCGAAGCCGCCCACTTCACCCACCACTACCTGCAACCCATGGACAACGCGCAGCGCGTTGGCAACTTCGCCCATGGCGATAACACCCAGACCTGCATTGCGCACTGTCTGCAGCACCCCACTTGGCGCTTGTCCCTGCAAACCCACAAGATCACAGGCATCCGATGAATACGAAAGAACAGCAATCATCAGGGGGCTGCGACCCGCGCAGCGGCGCAGCGTGGGGGTCTCAATTCGAGATCAGCCAAACCTTCTTTTTTGACGCCGCCCACACCCTGCGGCGCGATATTGAAGCCGAAGGCAGCCGCCGCATTCACGGCCACACCTACAACGCCGAGGTCACGCTGTCGGGCCAGATCGATCCTGCCACCGGCATGGTGCTCGATCTGGGTCTGGTACGCCAGGCCATTGATCGCCTGCGCCCCAAGCTAGACCACCATTTTTTGGACGAAGTGCCGGGATTGGGCCCGGCGACTCTGGAGAATCTGGCGGCGTTTATCTGGCGCTTTATTGCACAAGAATTGCCGACCCTGGTGCAGGTGCGCGTATGGCGGCAAGGTGTGGGTGACAGTTGCACGCTGCGCTAGGCCTGCGCGACGTTTAAGCTAGCACCGATGAAAGCCTATCGCGCCTCCCTGCTCTGGTTTGCCCCGCACAGCGACGGGCCCGCACGCGCCCTGTTTGAAGAAGACGGCCTGTTGGTGGTTGGCCCCAATGCACAAGGTACGCAAGTCGTGCAAGCCATTGGTCCCTGGCGCACCGTGGCGCAACAGTTTCCCGGTGTGGCCGTGGAGCACCTGCCAGGGCGCATCATCGCGCCGGGCTTTGTCGATTTGCATGTGCACTTTCCGCAAACCAACGTGATCGGATCCCCCGCGCCGGGCCTGCTGCCTTGGCTGGAAAACTACACCTTTCCAGAAGAAAAACGCTTCGCAGCGCCCGACTACAGTGCGCAAGCAGCTACTTTTTTCATAGCAGAATTGCTGCGCAATGGCGTAACGACAGCACTCACGTTTGCCACCTCGCACACTGAATCGGTCAACGCGCTGTTCACCGAGGCACAGGCGCAACGCCTGCGCCTGATCACCGGTCTGTGCCTGATGGACCGCCACGCACCGGCAGATTTGCTGAACCAGGGCAAACGGCAAGGTCAGGGCAGCACCAGTGGCACCGAACAAAGCCTGCTGGACACCGAGGCGTTGATCCAGCGCTGGCACGGCCTAGACCGTTTGGGCTACGCCATCACCCCACGGTTTGCCCCCACCAGCACCGACGCGCAATTGCGCGGCGCGGGCGAGTTGGCAGCCAAGTACCCAGATGTGTGGATTCAGTCCCATGTGGCTGAGAACAAAGACGAAATCGCCTGGGCGCGCGAACTGTTCCCCGCCTCGCGCAGCTACCTGTCCACCTACGACGACTTCGGCCTGATGCGCCGGCGCGCCATCTACGCCCACTGCATCCACTTTGACGACGACGACCGCGCCTTGATGCGCAGCACCGGGGCAGCGGCAGCTATCAGCCCCACCAGCAACTTGTTTTTAGGCAGCGGCTTCTTCGACTACGCAGGCGCCGACCGCGTGGGCTACCAGTACGGCCTGGCCAGTGACGTGGGCGGCGGCACCAGCTTTAGCCCCTTTCACACCATGCTGGCCGCGTACTACGTGGGGCGCGAGGGCCATACCAAGACCGGGTTGTCGTTGTCGCCGCAGCATCTGTGGTGGCAGCACACAGCGGGCGCAGCTCGGGCTTTGGGCTTGGGTGGGGAGGGTGGCGCGTCGTCTATCGGCAACCTGTTGCCGGGGTGCGAGGCCGACTTTGTGGTGCTCAACCCCGAGGCGACGCCGCTGTTGGCGCGCAAGACGGCTCTTGCTTCCAACTTAGATGAATTGCTGTTTTCGATGATTGTGCTGGGGGACGATCGATTGATCGAGAAAACTGTGATTTCTCAAGCCATTTAGGCACCTAGCGCCCGTCATCTATGGGTTAGTAGCTATTGTTTTTATAGCGTTTGTTGCTGTTCGTGCGCTCCTTTCTCCGCAGTTTCGTCACGCCGATAGGCCGTGCTGGGGCATTCCGGGCGGCGATTTCTGGGCCTTTGACAGCATGAGCCGCCCGGAATGTCCCAGCACGGCACGCGTGACCCCCACCGGCGAAAGTGCCCGTCCCCCCAGTGTTAGACTGAAAAAAACCCCGCATGCAATGAAAAACGAATCTCTGATCCACTGGCATTCCATGTTCATGGGCGTTGCGCTTCTGGCTGCCGCGCGCTCCAAAGACGCCCGCAAACGCAATGGTGCCTGCATCGTCAGCGCTGACAACAAGATTTCCGGCGTGGGCTACAACGGCCTGCCACGGGGCTGTGACGATAACGACGAACATTACTGGCAGGACGACGACACCGACCCGCTGAACTCGCGCCACAGTTACATCGTGCATGCCGAGCAGAATGCGATCCTGAACTGCACCACGCTGCCACTGCACGGATCCACCATTTACGCCACCCAGTACCCTTGCCCGCGGTGCGTGCAGTCCATCATTCAGGTGGGCATCAAGCGGGTGGTGTACCTCGACAAGAAGGCGCACCAGGACCGTGTGAACGGAGCCTCTGAAAAAATGCTGGCGGATGCGGGTGTCGAGATCGAATCTCTGCAATCGCTGCAACCCGAGTCGGCGGATTGGTCTGCCGAGCTGGCCCAGTTTATTGAAAACTCCACATCCACGCATTCACTGCGCGCAAGCTCTAAAACCGCCAAATCGCCTAATAAGGGATAATGCGGGGGTTCGCTCCCATGGGGTGGCGAGCATCTGCTATCGGATGGATAGCACCTTTTGGCTATGCCTGACCGACTTGAATACTGATACCAACCCAACCGTTTCCGCCCCCGCAAGCAATGAGCTGAATGCGCAAACCCCTATCATGGCCTTTGCGCAGTTGCAACTGGCCGCACCACTGGCCCGCGCCGTGGCTGAGATGGGCTACGAGTCCATGACCCCCATTCAGGCCCAGGCGATTCCTGTGGTGCTGACCGGTAAAGACGTCATGGGCGCTGCGCAAACCGGCACTGGCAAGACCGCTGCCTTCGCGCTGCCGCTGCTGCAGCGGCTCATGAAGCATGAAAACGCCTCCACATCCCCCGCCCGCCACCCCGTGCGTGCGCTGGTGCTGCTACCCACCCGCGAGTTGGCCGACCAAGTGGCCCAGCAGGTCAAGCTGTACGCCAAGTACACCAACCTGCGCAGTGCCGTGGTGTTTGGCGGCATGGACATGAAGCCCCAGACTATCGAACTCAAAGCGGGTGTTGAAGTGCTGGTGGCTACCCCTGGCCGCCTGCTGGACCATATTGAAGCCAAGAACGCCGTCTTGAACCAAGTAGAGTACGTGGTGCTCGACGAAGCCGACCGCATGCTCGACATCGGCTTTTTGCCCGACTTGCAACGCATCTTGAGTTACTTGCCCAAGACCCGCACCACGCTGCTGTTTAGCGCTACGTTCTCCCCCGAGATCAAGCGCTTGGCCAATAGTTACCTGCAAAATCCGGTCACGATTGAAGTGGCACGCTCCAACGCCACGGCCTCCACTGTGGAGCAGCATTTCTACAGCGTGAATGAGGATAACAAGCGCCACGCGCTGCACCAAATCCTTAAATCTCGCGGCATGAAGCAGGCGTTTGTGTTTGTGAACAGCAAGCTGGGCTGCGCCCGACTGGCCCGCTCTCTCGAGCACGAAGGCCTGAAAACTGCCGCGCTGCACGGTGACAAGAGCCAGGATGAGCGCTTAAAAGCCCTCGACGCTTTCAAAAAAGGCGAAGTTGATTTGCTCGTGTGTACCGATGTGGCTGCGCGTGGCCTGGACATCAAAGACGTGCCCGCCGTGTTTAACTTCGATATACCGTTCAACGCTGAAGACTATGTGCACCGCATTGGGCGCACCGGTCGCGCGGGCGCTGCAGGCTTGGCCGTGACCTTTGTGGGTGGTGGCAATGATGCGCGTTTGGTGGCCGACATTGAAAAGCTGATCAAAACCAAAATCGAACTCGAAGCCATCGAGTTTGAAGAAGACCAGCCCAACATTCGTCAGCAAGGCCGCATTAACGACGGCCGTCGCATGTACCACGAAGATGGCAGCGCCTCTAATTCAGGAGGGGGTGACAATGGCCGTAGTGGTGGGCGTGGGGATGGCCGTGGCGAGGGGCGCAGTAGGCCGCGTGAAGATGGATTCCGCCGTTCCGAAGGCGCTCCCCGTAGCAGTTTTCGTCCCGCCCAAGCACCGCGCGACCCGTTTTTTGACAAGCCGTACGAAGCCAGTGTGTCTACACAGGCTGACACTGCGCCGTCGTGGGAAGCTTCTGCCAAGCCCGTCAGCCGTGGTGTGTCGGCCAACATCAAGCCAAAGCGCACAGTGGCTGCTTTGTTCAAAACAGAAGCTTAGGTCGAGGGCGCAACGCCTGGTTTTTGTGCTTGCGGGCATGTCACTTGAATCAATTCGGCGCTGAACCCCGTGCCACTGGCATGGGGCGATACACGCGCTGCACTCAGGCAGCCCCCCCACACACACCCGGTATCCATGGCAAGCAGGTCGCTGCGGCTTAGCCACCCCAGCGTAGACCAGTGCCCAAACGCCACCGTGTGTTTGGCAGTTTGCCGACCTGGCACGTCAAACCATGGCATGTAACCTGGTGGCGCAGCGTCGGCACTTTCTTTGGCTTCAAACTCCATCCGGCCTTCAGGGGTGCAAAAGCGCAGGCGCGTCAGGGTGTTGACGATCACGCGGGTGCGGTCGTGGCCCGTTAGGGTGTCGCTCCAATAGTCCGGTGCATTCGCGTACATGGTGTGAAAGAAATCTTCCGCCTTGGGAGTGCGCAACAGGTCTTGTACCTCACCCGCGTACGCTATGGTTTCAGTAGCTGTCCACGCAGGCTGCACGCCAGCGTGGACCATTAGTAGCTTGGAATTACCATATTGGTGGAGCATGGCCAGAGGCTGGTTGCGCAGCCAGTCCAGCAGCGCTGGGCGGTCTGGCGCATCCAGCACATCATTCAACGTGTCTTTGCGGCTGGCCTTGCGCGCGCCCGCAGCCACCGCTAGCAAGTGCAGATCGTGGTTGCCCAACAGGCATCGCGCGGCATCGCCATACCCCATCAGGCGGCGCAACACGGCAGCACTGGCGGGGCCGCGGTTGACCAGATCGCCCAAGATGTAGAGCGTGTCCCGGCTAGGTGAAAACGCCAGTGTGTCCAGCAAACGCTGCAGGGGTTCGTTACAGCCTTGGAGATCGCCAATAAGGTACATTGCCATGGTGTTCATTCTCGCTGTTGTTCCATGGATTTTTTGCTGATCTTCGTGCTCACCCTACTCAATGGTGCATTCGCCATGTCGGAGTTGGCGCTGACCGCCAGCCGCAAGGTGCGCTTGCAAACCATGGCCGAAGCGGGCGACAAGGGGGCTCAGGCTGCACTTGATTTGCTGGACAACCCGACCCAGTTTTTGTCTTCAGTACAGGTGGGCATTACTTCCATAGGCATGCTCAATGGCATTGTGGGTGAGGCGGCTTTCAGCGCTGGCGTGTCGCACTGGCTGGAGAGCACGATGGCCATCTCGCACCGGGCTTCTGAGATTTCTGCCACTGCATTGGTGGTGACAAGCATCACATTTATTACTATTTTGTTTGGTGAGCTGGTACCCAAACGTATTGGGCAGCTCTACCCAGAATCTGTGGCGCGGGTTGTATCGCGTCCTATGGCGTGGGTCGCGACAGGGGCCAAGCCGTTCGTATGGTTGCTGTCAGTGTGCACGCAAGGCATGTTGAGATTGTTGCGCATCAATGCAAATGACAACCGGGCAGTCACAGAAGCGGAAATTTCTGCCAGCCTGGAAGAGGGTGTAGACGCGGGCATTATTGAGGAGCACGAGCACCAGATGGTGCGCAATGTGTTTCATCTTGACGACCGCCAGCTTAGCAGCATGATGCTGCCGCGTGCCGATATGGAGTGGCTGGATGCGTCCAGCACGGTGGCGCAGTGCATGGCCCAGGCCCGTGAGTTGGGGAGCAATGGCATGCACTCGTGGTACCCAGTGTGCCGTGGATCATTGGACGACGTGGTTGGAATTGTTAGCATGGCTACGCTATTACAGCGCGGCGAGCGGTATCCGTATGGCATTGGCGGGTTGGTGGAGCCCGCAGTGTTTGTGCCCGAGACGCTGAGCGGCATGGAGCTCATCGAGCAGTTTCGTATCAAGTCGGCCCGCATGGTGTTTGTAGTGGATGAGTATGGCGTGGTGCAGGGGCTGTTGACCCCGCATGATGTGCTGGAAGCCATTACCGGGGAGCTCAAGCCCGACGCCCAAACGACGGCCTGGGCGACACAAGAGTCAGACGGTACTTGGCTGCTTGACGGATTGATGCCTGTGGGCGAATTGAAGGCGCGCCTGAGCATCGACGATGAGTTACCGCAAGAAGACCGGGGCCGCTACAACACTTTGGCAGGCTTGCTGATGGTGGTGTGTGGCCATTTGCCAACCCAAGGGGAGCGCATTGTTTGCGCGCAATGGGAGTTTGAGGTTACAGCCCTAGAGGGGCGCCGCATCGATAAAGTGTCTGCCCGGCTTTGGCCTGGGCAAGTGCCTACAGCCGACCGGTGATGCGGTAGGCCACTAGGCCGACCATTTCGTTAAGCGCCAATTGCCACTTGTCTGCGCCACTGCGCATGGAGTAATCGGCCCAGTGCGTAGTGTCACCCGTGCGGTAGTCCACCGGATAGGCCACTACGTTCCAACCCGCCTTTTGAAAAGTGGCGATGGAGCGCGGCATGTGCCAGGCAGACGTCACCAGCAACCAGCGCTGGGTTTTATCCACCCCCGGCACCAGCGCGGTGAATACAGCGTTTTCATAGGTGTTGCGCGATGCAGCTTCGTATTGCATCAGTGGGCCTTTGGCCCCTAATTCTTCAAAGAACATCCGCGCGCGATCCGCCTCGCTAGGGCCTGCGCCCAGGAGGTCACCCTCACCACCGGTGTAGACCATACGCAAGTGAGGGTATCGCTGCAAAACCGCTACCGTGGCCGAGAGTCGTTCCGCGCTGTCACCCACTTGCGGGTGCATGTGTGCCTGCGATACGCGTCCAGACGCAGTAGCACCTCCTAAAACTATCAGGCCTGCAAATCCGCTCAAGTCAGCGCTTTCAGGTACCTCGGGGTATTGAGCTTCCAAGTGGCGAAGCATGGCTTCAGGCAAAGGTTGCCAGCCCACGAGCAATAAAATTGCCAGCGCCACCACTTGTAAGCGGCGTGCAGCTGCGGGATATGGGGTGTTGCAGGCCACCCCAGCTGCTAAAAGCATTGCTACCCAAGCCAAGGGTTGCGTCAAGAGCACCAATATTTTGGAGATAAAAAACATCACAGAATGCTAACAGCCACCTTGAATAGCCCTGGCAGCGGCTTAGAAGACTTGGGGCATCTTTCTTTCACAAATCCTGGTGCACGATGTGTTTTTATTTAGGCCGTGTGCGTGGATGGGCTCCTGGGCGAAAACGTAGACGACTGGGCAAGCTCTTTGAATAGGCCTAAGGATGATGTTCAAAACTATTCAGCCAAGTGCACGACTGAGGCACGCATATTGCAGTTGATGACGGCATGAAACAAACCGACCTTGGCCTTGATATGAGCACCCGGCGCACACGCAAACAGATCCTGCTCGACGAGATGGAGCACGTCATGCCGTGGGGTGAACTGCTGGCATTGATTGCGCCACATGCCCCAGTGGCCAAGACGGGACGCCCGCCTTTTAATTTGGCAATGATGTTGCGTATTCACTGCTTGCAACAATGGTTTGGCCTGTCGGATCTGGCAGCCGAAGAAGCGTTGTTCGAGGCCGGCTTCTACCGAGCCTTTGTAGGCATCAGTGGCACCCAGCGCATTCCGGATCGGGTCAGTATCTTGAGGTTCAGACACTTGCTCGAAGAACACGACCTGAGTCCCAAGATTTTGGAGGTCATCAACGCCAAGCTGGCAGCACACGGCCTGTTGCTTAAGACCGGCACCGTTGTGGACGCCACGCTGATTGCGGCACCGAGCTCCACCAAGAACAAGAACGGCGAACGTGACCCCGAGATGCATCAGACCAAGAAGGGCAATCAATGGCACTTTGGAATGAAGGCGCATATCGGCGTGGATGCAGATTCCGGCCTGGTGCACACCGTCATTGGCACCGCAGCCAACGTCAACGACGTCACCCAGGGACATGCATTGCTGCATGGAGAGGAAAAAATTGTCTTCGCTGATGCTGGCTATCAGGGCGCACCCAAGCGAGATGAGGCCACTGGAGTGGACTGGCAGATTGCCATGCGTCCTGGCAAGCGAAAACAGCAAAAGCTCACGCCCTGGGGAGCGCTCATGGAGCAGGCTGAAAAACTCAAGGCCGGTGTGCGCGCCAAAGTGGAGCATCCATTTCGGGTGATCAAACGCCAGTTCGGTCACAGCAAGGTTCGCTATCGCGGACTGACCAAGAACACGGCCCAGCTCATGACCTTGTTTGCTTTGTCCAATATCTGGATGGCCAGGGCGGTGCTTTTGCAGAGGGCCAAGGCATGAGTGCGCCTGCAAGCAGCCAAGGGCCTGTAATTGGGTGGAAATATCACCGAATACGGCCGGTATTGACTGCAATTGATGTGGGTATTTCATCAGGCGAGACAAATTCGCTTATGACCGATTCTCAGGCTGAGTTTTGGACATGATCCCTAACTCATGTGCGCTGGGATGGATGGGCACTTCAATGTGGGCGTTGGCATACAGGTCGCCTCGCCCACCTGTAGCGGTGGCCAGGCCACATCTTCGTAGGCGTAGTTTTGATCCGCTGTGGGTACCAGCGGGCACGGTTAGCACTTTGGCTCCGTCCGGGGTAGCCACAGTAATGTCAGCACCTAGTACCGCCTCCCAGGGGCTGAGTAATAACTCGAAATACAGGTCATGCTTGTCCACCCGCCACGCGGGGTGCGGCTTGAGTTGAATGTGCAAATACATGTCGCCTTTGGGCCCGCCCCGCAGGCCGTCACCCCCCATGCCCCGAAGCCGTATTTTTTGACCCTCTACAACCCCCGCCGGAATTTTGACTTCCAAGCTGCGGGTGATTGCTCCGCCGGTAAGGTCCAAATTCAATGTGGTGCCCGTGTGGGCTTGCACCACATCAATGTGCACTGTGTCTTCAAAGTCGCGTCCTGCTGCGGGTGCTTGTTTGTTGCGAGCTCGTTGGGCGCCGTGGCCCATCGACGCCAATATGTCTTCGAAGTCCATATCGGCAAAAGGGGAGTCCTGCGGTGCAGCTGCATTGTGCCGTTGGGATGATCCACTCGGCCTATGCGTTGATGGATTCGCCAGCAGCTCGTCATAGACAGCGCGTTTTTCTGGATTTTTGAGGGTGGCGTAGGCTTCTGCAGCCTCTTTGAATCGCGCCTCTGAGTCCTTGGCTTTGGACATGTCAGGGTGGTGCTGACGCGCCAACTTACGGTACGCCTTTTTGATTTGATCTAGATTGGCATCGTGGGGAATGCCAAGAGCAAAGTAGTAGTCGGGTGAGTTGGCCATAGCGCAAGTGTTGATGCGCCACTATGGCTCAGCATGGCTGGCCTGTCTGTGTGCCAACCCGCCTTTATTTCGGCATCACCCCGCCATCAAGTGGGCAAGAAGCCCTCTACCGACAGATAACGCTCGCCGGTGTCGTAGTTAAAGCCCAGCACAGTGGTACCCGCAGGGATCTCGGGCAGCTTTTGTGCAATAGCCGCCAGCGTGGCCCCGCTAGAAATACCCACCAGCATGCCCTCCTGTGCGGCACTGCGGCGTGCGTATTCACGGGCAGGCTCTGCATCGACTTGAATCACGCCATCGAGTAGTTCTACCTTCAAGTTTTTAGGGACAAAGCCCGCACCAATGCCCTGAATCGGGTGGGGGGCTGGTGCGCCGCCCGAGATGACCGGCGAGGCCGAGGGCTCTACAGCAAACACTTTGATTTGAGGCCACTTGGCTTTGAGCACTTGGGCTACACCACTAAGGTGTCCACCGGTGCCAACCCCGGTGATCAAGTAGTCCACGCCATTGGGGAAGTCGTTCAAAATTTCTTGGGCTGTTGTGCGCACGTGCGCGTCGATATTGGCAGGGTTTTCGAACTGTTGCGGAATCCATGCGTTAGGTGTCGTTAACGCAAGTTCGTGCGCGCGGGCAATCGCCCCTTTCATGCCTTTTTCGCGAGGGGTTAAATCAAATGACGCGCCATAAGCCAGCATTAGGCGGCGGCGCTCTATAGACATGCTGTCGGGCATTACCAAAATCAGTTTGTAGCCTTTCACTGCGGCTACCAAGGCCAGGCCTACGCCGGTGTTGCCAGAGGTAGGCTCGATGATGGTGGCACCCGGGGTTAAGTCTCCACTTTTCTCGGCAGCCTCCACC
>JBEANP010000068.1:0-11377 GCA_041165385.1 Pseudomonadota bacterium
CCGGCAATTGCAATTTTCATGGGGCGATCTCATTTGGCCAGCCAGGAGGGACTCGAACCCCCTACCCATGTCTTAGAAGGACATTGCTCTATCCGGATGAGCTACTGGCTGTGCTGTTTTGAATATACCAAAGGGCGAATCAGAAGCTCCAAGTCGCGTCGATAGATTGCGGCGTGGCACTAAGCCGCATTGCCCTGCGCCGACCCTGCTGCTGCTCAGAAAGTAAACTGCCTATAGCATAGCCCATCAGGCCGCCAGCCACCGTGTCTGATAACCAATGCTCACGGTCATTCAAGCGCCCCAGCGCTGTCGACGCTGCCGCGGTATACAACCACGGCATGTTGTACTGCTGTGCAAACGGGGTAGCCAACGCAAAAGCCACTGCAACGTGGTTAGAAGCAAAGCCTGAGCGCACCGCTTCACTTTTGAAACCATTGAAACTGCTGGCGCCTTGTTCATCCAAGGGCCGTGCGCGGCCGACTGCGTAGCGCGTAATGTAATTGGCTCCCAATGTATATGCAGCGGCCGCTAAAGACGTAGCAGCTGTTTGAGATGCCGCCTCGCCCGCAATGCCCAACGCCATGGCACCAGCGCCCGCAGCCAGCACATAGGGAACATTATTGATGGCAGCACCCACTCTGTTCAGCTCACTACTTTGTTGGTTCTGGAACCACTGGTCTAAATGACTGTCTATTGCACCCGCAGCCAAGACGGCACCGCCCGCCCAAAGCCAGGTTGTCCCGGGTATTCCAGCTACCTGCTGCATCAGACTTTTCCCAGTAGCCCACGGCCTATCCAGCAAGGTATCTTGCGGCCCGGTGAGCACAAAACTGGTATCTTGGCCCGTTACAGGCACTTCTTCTGCATAAGACCGCCACTTCCAGGTGCGGGCGTCGCGGTAACGCGTCAAGTCATACAACTTGAAGCGACGTTCCAACTTTGCACCTCCATCTCGGGTCAACGGATTCCATACAATATTGGCCAAGCCGGACGTTGATTTGGGTGCCAGAGCATCAAAGGGAATGTTGATATAGATACCCTTGTCAAAACTGCCCTCGCCAAATTGCTCTGCCGACACATTGGTCTTGGTAGCCCAGGCCCCGATAGCCACCCCGTTAGGGAACACACGCTTCACGTCCAGTGTTGCCCCAACGTCCCCTGCAAGGTACTGGCCAGCACTTAAATTCACTTGAAGGTGATTCCAGCCCGTATCCCAATACAAAGAAGCATGCCCCGTATTGACGCTGTAGTCTCTGAACTCGAAATCTTGTTTAAAGCCGCGCTGTTGCACGTGATTGACATCCACACCAAAGGCAAAACTTCCTTGCCAAGGGCGATACAGCCACTCTGCCCCCACCCCGCCATACATGGACTCCAACATGCCGCCGTATACGCTGCCATAGTGTCCACGACCCAAATCGCTGACTGACGTCAACTGCGCCAAAGGCATGGTAGTCCGGTTTGAGATCGTAAATTCGCGCTGTAATGTTCGCACGCGCGGTAATCCACTGGGCGCGTCGTATTTGAATCCACCGTAGTTGTCCACTGCCCTGGCGTTGAAATCTGCGGCCAACCAGCTACTCTCGCTAAAACGGTGCTCCAGTTTGGCCAGCACTCCAAGTTGGTAAAGAATAAAGCCATCTGGACCACCCAAAATTTGTTGGTAATTGGGTGCCAATTCGAGCGAAGTTTCCCGCACGCTCGCCGCCTCGAAACCACTCTCTGCACTCGCAATTGAATTGGTTTTAGCTGTCTCTTTCATTGCTCTGGAGCCAGGTGTCAGTTGCTGCGTTGGAAGCCTCAACGCGGTTGGTACTGGGCCTGTATGTTGGGCCATCCACTCAAAGCGGTTGACATTTACATTGGATACAACCAAACCACGGTCCTTCAACTGCAAATTAAACGCCGTGACGTTGGCTGGTGCTTGTCTGTGCAATACAGATATAGCCTTATCGATGCGCTCCTGCACATAGGGTGCGTTATCGGTTTCAATAACTACCGACACTTCGCCCCGGTTTTGGGCTATCTGTTGAACACTCCATCCTGTGAACAATTCCACTGCATGGGCAGCATCTTTCCACCCGTCCGGCGAAATTTCAGCGGGTACCACCGCAAGCACAGGAGGTGGAACAGGATCAAACACCTTAGGAACGTTGTATTTTTTTAGATCCGCCTGAATTGTCAGCCCAAGCATAAGGCGATTGCCCCGCTCCCACCCCATATTGAAATCAACATTGGGCGAATACCGGTAAACGGCCCCCCAATTCAGCGCGCTGTTCACTGTTTGAATGTTATTGTGGGCCTCATGCTGATAGTCATTGCCATCCCACTCAGCCTTCACTAACCAGGCGCTGCTTGGCGCCTGCCACTGCACACCGCCAAACAATGCTGCAGGGCCTTTGAACATATCTTTTAAATTGGCCGTACCGCCACCGGCTTCGGTAATGCCTTGGCGGACACCCGTTCCAGCAAAGTCAGCGCGTGTGCCTAAAGTGCCCCACCCCACACCCAAACTGGCATCCCAAGAGCCCCAGCGCTTATTGGCCACCACATATTCACCCGCAAAAAGCCCTGTTCCACCGAGATCCCTGGCACCGACCGCCACCTGAGGCCGAAAGGCGGACTCCTCAACCAACCGAATTTTCAAGTCAATCGACTTATCTTTCAAGCTCTGATCACCGGCAATTTCAGCGCCGTACAGCCGGTTGCTGATATCGGTATACCTAAATCCACCCTCTAACCAATCGAAGGGCTGAAACATCATGGTTCCACGGGTGTAAGGCTGAACTTTGCTCCAGGTAAACCGGAACTCACCAGCTGGCGCCATGCGCGCGGTAGGAGTTTGCAGCAGTCCAATTTCGCCCCAGTCGCTTGAAGATATGGCTGCATCACGCGGTATTGCTTGAGTGGGTATAACAGTTTTTGCAGCTTGAATTGGGGCTTTTTTGCCAATATGGAGATACTCCAACGGTGGTTGTGTAGCCAAAAACCGAATCAGGTTGTCAGAAACACTTGCATGAATGCCAGAGCTCCGTGTGGGTGCCCATATCCAGGCACCCGGAGCAGGTTGATCTTGTGCAGTCTGGTTCCAAAGTGCTACCCCAACACGCTGTGTGCGCCCATCCGGCTGCGCCAACCATACAAAATCAACCGAATCTGTAAGACCGGCTGCCCCACAACCAAGTAAATAATCACTCGCCAATGCACCCGAGGTGTGCATTGCGCGGCAAACCTCACCCGTTTCTGTCAAAACAGCGACAAATTGAGAGCGCTCGTAACGCCGCATGCCCTGGTCTGCTTGCAATACCGGATCTTGGTTGGGCGCACCTTGCAACCAGCGCGAATCTGCCTTGGCAAGCCGCAAACGCCCGGTTGGCGCCATTTCACTTAAAAATTGAGTTAGCCCGTCGCGGTCGAACAGGGCTTGTAACACTGATTGGCGCAATTGCTCTTGCGCACGCACTTCTGCCGCCACTAACCAATGCACTGCGCTTGTGTCGCCCATCAGCGGCACGTTACGCAGTAGCCAATCACTGGCACGCTCGCCCGGAACAATCGGGGCATCAGTCACCTGCTGGGCCGTGCACGGCAACGCCATGCAGCACAATACTGCGATCAAGAATCCGCGTATGTAGTTCAAATCGGTCATGGCAATACGGGCCAGCGTTGCAACTTCATACAAAAGTCTGGCTGCAGACACTGCTCAGAATACACAATGGTCTGCCCGCCCCGGTGTAATCCCAATGCAAACAGTTGGGTCGGTAAAGCTACACCAGAACGCGTGTTAGAACCCTCTTGAAACCATTTATAGCTCTTCGCTGTATCCAAAGGCATCGTTTCAGGTAATCGATTGGCGGGTACTTCGGAAAGTGCTTGCACTGTCAACTCTTCCTTCACGCCAAACGCATAGCCAGGGACGGCGTCATGCTCACGAATGTATTTTATCGATGCAGATTGCACCTTTCCCCAATCAGGGGGGGCTACCGGGTAGATAACGCGGGTCCAATCCACTTTTAAACCAGCCGTGCCAACGATACGCCCGTTTTGGGTTTTAACTACTTCACGATTGCCTGAAAACCAGGTTTCAATTTCCCCGGAAGAGTCATTGTCGATAAACGCCAGAGCGTAAATAGCTGCGGGCTGGCCGGCTACTTGAATCCGTATGTATCGGTAGCGCATGTCGAGCGCTGCAAGAGGCTTGTCTGAAGACCCATATGACCACAATGCCGAGAAGGTTTCACCCAAAGCACTTGACCGCGACGCACACCCTGTAAGCGAAACCAGCAAACTACCCACGAAAAAAAAAGGCGCCCAAAGGCGCCAGAGTACCAACACGGTGCTTATTGGTTTCTAACAGTGCCCGCTGTACCCTTGTTGCTGTCAACAGCAACCCACACCAAGCTACCAGCGACTACAGTTGCCGTGAGCACAACACCGCCTGCGGCTGCAACTGTGGTGCCAGCTGCAACACCAGCTGCAGAACCACCCACAACAGGAGCCACTTGGGCCTGAGCCATTGCAGACTGAGCCACCAACAACGAGGAAACGGTTACCAGAGTAGAGACAAATTTGCGCACGTTCATAAGAATTCCCTTAAGAGTAGAAAATAACTTAGTTAGTATAAAAGAAACTTGTAATTGAAAGTAGGCTGAAAGAAGTATTTTCAGACTACCTTGTGTTGATCTACAACACTTTTCGCCCAGTAAAATTGGCGTTTGTAGACGACAGAAAGTACCGATGCGTAAAAATGTTTTAGGGTGGCCGCGCCCCATGAAACGGGCAGCTGCCATATGCCTAGACATTGCGCTATCGATATTTGCCACATGGGCCGCGTACACACTGCGCACTGATACTTGGCACTTGCCGCGGGGCAGCGAGTGGCTTAACTACGCGATTGGCCCGATTATCGCAGTACCTATATTTGTTCGGTTTGGTCTTTACCGGGCCATTTTTCGATTCAATGGACTAGAGGCACTTGCAGCCACAGCCCAGGCCATCGGCCTTTATGCAGCTATCCATCTCTTAGTGCTGATTTACCTGCTCTGGCCGGTTTTTCCTGTCACCCTCGGCGTTTTGCAGCCCATTTTGTTTCTACTTTTGGTTAGCATTAGCCGCGCAGTAGCGCGTTTTTGGCTTAACGGTGTTAGCGCCTTAGAGGGCGGCCCCTCAACCCGCTTGCTAATCTATGGCGCTGGCACTGCTGGCGTGCAGGCTTCATCTGCATTGGCCTATTCCAGTCAAATTGAGTTGGTAGGTTTTATCGACGACGACCGATCCAAAGTCGGCAACAGTATTCATGGCGTGCCGGTATTTTCACCTACTGAATTGCCGGAAGTAGTGCGGCAGCATGCAGTGACTGACATTGTTCTGGCCCTGCCCAGTGTCAGCCGCGACGTGCGTAACCAAATCATTCAAAGCTTGCGTCCGTTAGCCGTTCACACGCGCACGCTGCCCAGCGTGAGTGACCTTGCCAGCGGAAAAATATTGGTCAACGATTTCAAGGAGTTGGACGTTGAAGACCTGTTGTGGCGCCCTGCAGTAGCCCCACAACAAGAACTGTTGGCCCATATATTGCGTGACAAAGTGGTGTTAGTGACTGGCGCAGGCGGCAGCATAGGCAGCGAACTATGCCGGCAAATTCTCAAGGGCCAACCACGGCAACTATTGTTGCTAGACCATAGTGAATTTGGCCTTTACATTCTGCACCGGGAGCTATTGGCTTGGTGCGCTGCAGAAGCCCCCACAGTACAACTTGTTCCCCTGCTGGCCAGCGTAACCAATCGAAGGCGCCTCGACTGGATTTGCACCACGTACAGGCCAAACACCATATACCACGCAGCTGCGTACAAACATGTGCCCATGGTGGAATGCAACCCCTCGGAGGGCATGGTCAACAACGTGATCGGCACACTCAATATCGCCCAGGCGGCGGCCGCCGCCGGTGTACAGCGATTTGTGCTTATTTCAACCGACAAAGCCGTTCGCCCCACTAACCTGATGGGTGCCAGCAAACGCATGGCCGAGTTGGTTGTGCAGGCCATGGCCTCGCAGCCTGGACCCGCCACAACCTGCTTTAGCATGGTGCGGTTTGGCAACGTTTTAGGGTCCAGTGGCAGTGTGGTGCCTTTGTTCAGAAGCCAGTTAGCACATGGTGGGCCATTGACCGTGACACACCCTGAAGTTACCCGTTACTTTATGACCATCCCCGAGGCAGCAGAACTAGTGCTACAAGCCGGTGCTATGGCTGAAGGCGGCGAAGTCTTTGTGCTGGAGATGGGTGAGCCCGTGAAAATATTGCAATTGGCCCGCCGAATGATCGAGCTGGCAGGCCTAACCGTGCGTGACGACGAACAACCCGATGGCGATATAGCTATCCACTTCGTTGGCCTTCGCCCCGGTGAAAAGCTGTATGAAGAACTGCTGATCGGCGACAACCCCACCCATACTAGCCACCCGCGCATCATGAAAGCACATGAGACTTATCTTGCTATGGAAGATCTCATTTCCAGGGCACTTCAATTACAACAAGCAGCCCACGAAGAAAACCTTGCATCTATTAAGTCAGTACTTTACGCCTGCGTTAGTGGATTCCACGAACAACCGAGCTAACCTAGTTTCAACTTATTAAAAACGTAGCATCACTTCTCACCCAGTGATTCGTCCAAGGTCTTGGTAATCGGCTTAGACAAGTAATTCAGCACAGTACGCCTACCAGTAGCCACCTCAATTGACGCCGTCATGCCGGGTTGTACTCGAATACTATCCTTACCATGTCCTGCCAGCCATTCGCTTGAGGTTTTGATTTGAACTCGATAGTACGGTTGCTCTACCCCCTGAACCATCTCAGCAATAGTATCTGCACTGATGTAGCTGACCTCACCATGTAAAACGCCATAAATTGAGTAATCGTAAGCATCGAACTTCACCGTTGCCGGCATTCCTTTTTTAATAAATGCTATATCCGCTGGTTTAAATTTAGCCTCAACAATTAGCGCCTCGTCTACTGGTACTATTTGCATAATTTCATCACCCGCCCGAGCTACTCCGCCCAGAGTAGTCAGTCGAACATTACGCACAATACCGTCCATTGGGGATATTATTTCGGTCACGTCCAGTTGGTTCTTGCGCTGAGCCACCACTTGCTGGATCCCTTCCAGGTCTTCTTCAGCCTTCACCAAATCTGCTTGACTATCCTGCAAATACTTACTTTTTTTACCTGTAATTTGGCTACGTACATCCACTAACTGACGCTGCAATCGCAAGACATCTGTTCGACTGACGTCACCTTTATCGAGAAGTGGCAAGTTCATTTCCAGTTCCTGTTTAATCAATGACTCTACTTGTGCTAGTGCCTGGACATCTTCGTGGATCGCGGTTTGACGTTTCGTGAATAATGCAAGTTGATTTGCCTTGAATTCAGTGTAGTTAGCAATTTCGGCTGGAAATTTGGGCTCGCCACCAAATATCTCTGCCCTCAATCGAGCGACGGCTGCTTTTAAAGCAGCTGCTTTTGCAACACTCTCTAAAAAAGCTGCCTCAACTTTGGTGCGCTCAAATCGAGCAAGCACCTGCCCTTTACTAACCTTATCACCTTCTTTTACATTTAGTACCGAGAGAACACCCCCGTCACTGGCTTGAATGACTTGGTTTCGTGAGGTGGTGATTACTTGTCCATTCGCTCTTGTAATTTGATCCAACTCTGCCCAATCTGCCCACCATAAAAAAACTATAACCGCGGCCATGCAAGCCCACACCATTAAACGCGCGGTACTTAAACGATTTGCTATGTTCACAACATCACTTCCTGTGAGGGGACTACCGGCTTACCTGATACCTTGGCCATTACTGCATCGCGGGGGCCATCCATCTGAATTCGACCACTCTGTACCACTACAAGTCGGCTCAACACTGGTAGTAATGCCGTTTTATGGGTTGTTATTACCAAAGTCGCTCCGCTAGCTGCAAGTTCACGTAGCAAATTGACGACCTTGTATTCCGATACAGCGTCCATGGCCCCAGTAGGCTCATCCAACAACCAAATCCTGGGATTTGCCAGCAGCAATCGGGTTAGGGCAATCAATTGCTTTTGTCCACCAGACACACCACGGCCGCCCTCCGTCAAATTCAGTGCCAAACCTGCAGGATGACTCGCAATCAAATCTATCAAGCCAGTACGCTTGGCTGCATTTAGCAGGACATCGTCACCGGGATCCGGTAAGCCCTGGATCAAGTTTTCGCGCAGTGATCCGCCAAACAACCTCACCTCCTGCGGCATATAACCGATACTCTCCCGGATGACAGCTGGGGCTAAAGTGGCCATGTCTATGCCCCCCAAAAACACCTTGCCATCAGCAGGGCGATACAGCCCAGAAAGCATTTTAAGCAGCGTACTTTTACCCGAGCCAATGGCGCCTATAAGCCCGACACCCTCACCAGACCTAATTAGCAATGCATCCACTTCAAATGCAACGCGTCGACTCGCCCCGTAAACGAACTTCGTACGCTCAAGCTGCATATCAGCACCCAGCGCTTGTGGAAGCAACGCGGTATGAGCATCGTCTGCCTCATTTGGCAACGAAATGATTTGGTCTAGTCCATCTAGGGCTGCCCGTGCGATAGCCCATTGAACCATTACTCCTGGAAGCTGGACCATTGGTGTCATAGCCCTACTCCCAATAATAGAGCAGGCTATCAAACCACCCATCGACATTTTATTCTCAGCCACCAAATATGCACCAAATGCAACCAGCGCGATATAACTCAGCTGCTGAAAAGCCATGGTCAAGTTCTGAGACAACGCTGTAAATGTGCGTGTTCCATGCTCTGCTTGACTTACTTCATTTACGAGCTTATTCCACCGCCCTTGGACAGACCACTCTGCTGCATTTGCTTTAAGCGTTTCAACGCCATCTACCGCTTCCACGAGCAAGCCAGCCTTTAAATTGCTGGCCGCTAAATTTTTACGTGAGTTTCTTTGAATTGCTCCCTGAAACATCAATCCAGCAAACAGGCCAATCGGCAGTGTGACCAAGGGTACGAAAACCAAGGTACCACCGACGACCGAAATGACAAACAAGAAAAACAACGCGAATGGAACGTCTGCCAATATAAAAAGTGAAGTGGATGTAAGTAACCCACGCACCATCTCAAACCCTTTAACTTGTGAGGCTAAGGTGCCCACAGACGTTGGCCTTGCCTCCATCCGAATACCCAACATTCGATGAAAAAACCACTCTGAAAGTTGCTGATCAATGGCGTTGCATGCGCGGTCAACCATATGACTTCTCAACTGCTTAAGACCAAACTCCATAAAAATAGAAAGGCCGACTCCAACAGTCAAAACCCAAAGCGTCTGATAGCCATGATTGGGAATAACACGGTCATAGACCTGCATCGCGTACAACGATGTAGTAAGCGCAAATACGGACACCAATGCAGTTGCGATAACCGCATCAACAAACACTGCTTTTTTGTTCCATACCTCCCGCCACACCAATTTCAGCGCAGTCGCTTTTACACTGACCTGAGCCATTCGCGCTGGTATGTCAAAACACGCAACATCATCAAAACTACCCACTGAGCAGATTTCATTCGCAAGATTTAAGCCCCGCCAAGTACCGTCAGAATTACGTGCATTGACAAGAATCCAACCTAATTTTTTACTAAAACTTACGAACGGGAGCGCTGCTGGTCCTGGATGACTTAACTCGGTCGGCACCCCCTCCAACCCCGCACCGCTCCAAAGTGAGCGCAATAAGTGCAAGGGTGCCTGATCAACTCCCTGTGCAAACAGACCCAATAACGCCCGTAAATCATTTACTTTTGATCGATGCACACGCTGACCACCAAGTATCGCCAAACGTTCAATAAACCCGGCAAGTTCAGGTGGTGCAGTACAAATTGTTGTGGTGTTCATTAAAAAGCGATTTCAAACTTTATTCATGAGCCAGCAAAAGCCCGCACTCCAGCCGCAAACGCATTGCGGCAGAGGCAGCTTGGGCATTGGCATCATCTACCGTGTATTGCGCTTGCACAGTCTCACGGACCGCATTCAAAACATCAATCCAAGACTTTCGTCCAATGACATATTGACGCGCATAAGAATCAAACACATCGCTGGAAATTTCACTAGCTTGCGTGGCATCAAGCAAACGAACGTTTGAGCTTGTGTAATCATCCCAGTCCAAAGTAACACGCTGCATCGCATCGCGCCGCGCTGACTCTAACGCAAGCGCAGCACTCTCTCGCTTGGCCACAGCAGCATCAGAAGCACTGAAGGCGGCCAAGCCGGCACCGGGCTGAGCCTGCAACACTAACATCGCACGGCTGTCCGCCACAAAATTGGCTCCTGCCTGACGCTCCAATCGCAATAGTAGCTGTGGCTTGTATGCGCTGCGCTTGACCTCAATCACAGCATTTGCATGATCAACTTCATACTGAAGTTTAAGTAGTGTCGGAGAGTTTTTTAATGTCGCATGTTGAGCGGCTTCTAAAGACACAGGAACGGCAACATCCAACACCCCATCCCAAAGAACCTCTTGCACCAACCGTCCATTCAACTGCGTCAACTGTGTAAGCGCATTTTTAAACGATTGCGCAATTTGCAAATGCTCGTTCGTAGCCTGCAGCAAGCGAGACTCCGCAAATCGCTGATCTACTTTAGAGCTGACTTCCTGATCAACTCTGCGTCGGATCATTTCTAGCAATTTGTTGTGCTCCTGCACTGATTGCTGGGCGTGCAACATACGGCTTTTTTGACGTAGCGCCTCAAAGTACCCGTTGATAACCTGCAAAGCAAGGTTCCAGCTCGCCTCCTGCACTGCAATATTTGCAACATTCAACTGACTTTTTGCGCTATCAATCGAGGCAGAGATGCGCCCCCCCGTCCACAGTGGCTGATCAATCCTCAGCACGGCACCTAGTGGAGATTCAATACCATTAGAGGATGTAGAAGCCTCCAAACTTGGCGTAGGAAAGCGAGCCCAATCTGCGGCGTCTTTTTCTGCAACTGCAGATCGTAGGTCTGCACGTTTAGCACTCAGCGCCGGGTGCGTTCTTAATGCCTGAGAAAGTACATCTGAGAACGCATTTGAACTCTGCGCAAGCGCGCTTGAGCACAGCGCCGACGCAAGCATCGCTATCAACAACAACTGGTTCATATTTATTCTTTTATTTCGAACGTAACGCCAAACAGCGTGAGTCTGTACCTTTAGGTACAGACTCACGCTCTCGCTAATAAATATCAGCCGTACGCAGAATTAGACCAGATACATCTCCCCCCAGTTTTGCACCAACGCATTAGGTGCAATGCCCTGCAGCACCACACCAGTCTGCGTCACCGTACTGGTCTTGCTGCCGTCATACACTACCAAGGAAT
>JBEANP010000069.1:0-11353 GCA_041165385.1 Pseudomonadota bacterium
ACCCACACCAATTGGCTCACCCGTTTCATCACAGTAACCGTAGTCACCAGCATCAATCCGGCCAATAGATTGCTCGATTTTTTTGAGCAACTTACGCTCACGATCACGGGTTCGCAGCTCTAGTGCATGCTCTTCTTCAATGGTGGCACGGTCGGCGGGGTCGGGTACCACTGAGGTGTCCTCGCGCAAGTGCTCGGTGGTTTCACCGGCATTGGCCAAAATATCGTGCTTCAAAACTACCAGCTTGGCGCGAAAGGCAGCTAATTGTGCATCGTTCATGTAGTCTTCATCTGACATAGCCATCAACTCGTCGTTGGTTAGCTCTGCAGCAGGCTTGGTCTTCCAGTTGTTTGCCAACTTGGGGTCTCTTTTAATCGACGAAGGCAGTGCGGGCACGATGACTGGCGCAGAAATAACTTGGCTGTAGCTGGCTTTAGCAGCGGTGGAGGCTACCGATTGGGCCATAGATGGCACAGTCAGCTGCGCCAACCGGGATGACGGGCGACCCGCTTTTTGAGGGACCGCAGAAGATGCAACAACAACGGGAGCAGGTGCGGCTTTTGGCGCAATAGGAGGCATGGGAGACGATACTTTTTCTTTGGCCGCGGATTTCGCAACGGTTTTCTGGGGGGCGGCAGCCACAGGAGCTGCCTTGGAAGCTGGTTTAGCTGCCACTTTGATGGTCGCTTTGTTCGGCGCTTTTTCGGGTACTTTGACAGGCACTTTTACGGCGGCTTTTGGCGCAGGTTTAACCACTGACTTGACAACAGCCTTAACCGTTGGCTTGGGCGCCACGGGTGAGGAACTTTTTGCAGGCGTTGCCTTGGTGTCTTTTTTGGTCGTAGTTTTCACTTCTTGTCTCCTGATAGCGCTTGCCAGTGCGTGGTCTTTAGTGCTTTTTACCCCACTTACTGCCTCGACGGGCTTTTTAGACAGGGCTTCTTCGGCGCGCGAGTGTACAGGGTTACCCATAGGAAAACCCATAAGTTGCAAAAGCGAGACAAACATTGGATTTTCCTGCCTTGGATGAATAGTGAGCAAAAACTAGACCAGCGACTGCTCCATGCCCTGAAGCAATATGTCTTTAGGCAAGTCGATGCCAATAAACACCATTTTGCTGCAACGCAACTCGCCCTCGCCCCACATGGGGCCCAAATCGCTGCCCATCAACTGGTGCACGCCCTGGAAAATCACCTTGCGGTCGGTACCCTTCATATAGAGCACGCCCTTGTAACGCAGCATGCGAGGGCCATAAATATTGACGATGGCACCCAAAAAGTCTTCCAACTTGGCTGGGTCGAACGCCCGGTCCGACTTAAACACAAAGCTTTTCACATCGTCATCGTGGTGATGGTGGTGTCCGTGCGAGTGGCCGTCGGCATGGCTGGGGTGGTCGCAATGCTCGCCATGTTCGTGGTCACCTTCGTCGTGAGCGTGGTCATGCGCCACATGGTCATGGTCATCGTCTTTCAGGAAGTCGGGGTCAATGTCCAGCTTGGAGTTCAAGTTAAACCCGCGCAAGTCAAACACCTCTTTGAGCGACACATCGCCAAAATGCACAGCTTTTTGCGGCGCGCGCGGGTTCATGTGCTTTAAGCGGTGCATTAGTGCGTCCAACTCTTCTTTAGACACCAGGTCGCTTTTGCTGATAAAGATTTGGTCAGCAAAACCTACTTGGCGGCGCGCTTCTTGGCGGTCATTGAGCTGGTTAGTGGCGTGTTTGGCATCTACCAGGGTCAGGATGGAATCCAAAAGGTAACTCTCGGCAATCTCATCATCCATAAAGAAGGTTTGTGCCACCGGGCCGGGGTCGGCCACGCCGGTGGTCTCAATCACCACGCGCTCAAAGTCCAACTCGCCCTTGCGCTTTTTTTCGGCCAGGTCTTTCAAGGTGGTGCGCAGGTCTTCGCGGATGGTGCAGCACACGCAGCCATTGCTCATCTGGATGATTTGCTCAGTGGTGTCGCTCACCAGGATGTCGCTGTCGATGTTCTCTTCGCCGAATTCGTTCTCGATGACGGCAATTTTCTGGCCGTGGGCTTCTGCCAGAACCCGCTTAAGCAGCGTGGTTTTGCCCGAGCCCAAAAAGCCGGTAAGGATGGTGGCGGGAATCAAAGACATGGTGGTAACCCAAAAATCAGCAGGTGGGGAGTGTAGCGGTCTATTCAAGATCGCCGCATGACCACTAGCCCCTTAAGGTACTCACCCTCTGGGAAATTCACCGTCATCGGGTGGTCAGGCGCGCCGCCCATGCGCTCGTGGATATAGCCGTCCACACCCGCGTCGCAGCCCGCCGAGGCCACAATTTTGTGAAACAGGTCGGCACTGATGCCACCTGAGCAGCTATACGTAAACAGCACGCCACCGGGCTCTAGCAGCTTGAACGCCAGGCGGTTAATGTCTTTGTAGGCCCGCGCCGCTCGCTCGGCGTGCGCCACCGTGGGGGCAAATTTGGGCGGATCCAACACGATGGCGTCAAACGTACGGCCTTGTTCGGCAAACTTGCGAAGGGACGCATTGACGTCCGCATCCATAAAGTCGGCGCGGCTGGCGTCAAAGCCATTCAGCGCCACGTTGGCAGCGCCCTTGGCAATAGCAGGGCCGCTGGAGTCGATGGACGTTACATGCGCAGCGCCGCCTGCCAACGCGGCCACGGTGAAGCCGCCGGTATAGCAATAGCAATTGAGCACGCGCTGAAACTGCAGGCGCCGCGCATAGTCGGCAAAGCGTTGGCGGCTGTCGCGCTGGTCCAGGTAAAAGCCGGTTTTGTGGCCTTCGGCAATGTTGAGCGCCAGCTTCCATTCGTGCTCTTGCAGCACCAGATCGGTTGGCCCCTCACCGCGCAGCCACCCGGTGACTTCCGGCAGGCCTTCCAGCGCGCGGCTGCTGGCGTCGGAGCGCTCATACAGTTTGGTCAGGCCGGTTGCTGCCAGCAGGGCGTCGGCAATCACGTTTTTCCACTTTTCCACGCCAGCGGAAGTGAACTGCGCCACCAGCGTGTCACCATAGCGGTCCACGATCAAGCCGGGCAAGCCGTCAGACTCGCCGTGGATCAGCCGCATGCTGTCACTTTTTATATCAAATCGGGCTCTAGCGCCCGTTGCTCTTGCACATGCAGCTATAAAAAAGCTAGCATCTATGCGCTGAGTCTCATCGAAACTCCACACCCGAGCGCGAATTTTGGAGCTGGGGCTGAACGCTGCCCAGCCCAAAAATTGGCCTTCTGCCGAATCCACTCGCACCGTCTCGCCACTGTCGCCGCCGCCTTTGGCTATTGCCGATTCAAAGATCCAGGGATGGCGGCGCAACAGGGAGCGCTCTTTGCCGGCGCGCAGGCGAATGATTTTCATAGGGAGGTATTGTCGCTGGTGGGACGCAAAGAAACTTTTTATCTCGCAAGGCATATACTTTGGTATCTACCATACAAAGGAGGTCACCATGACCCAAACCGCAAAACTATTTGTCAATGGCCGCAGCCAAGCTGTGCGGTTGCCTGCGGCTTTTCGGTTTGACACCAGTGAAGTGTTTATCCACAAAGATGCAGTCACGGGTGATGTGATCTTGTCGCGCCGACCCAGCGATTGGGATGGTTTTTTAGTTGCCGCGCAAAGTGCACAGGTGTCGGCAGATTTCTTGAGCAGCGCAGAGCGACTGGAGCAAGGCCACGCCCCATCGGTGGACCGCGACCCGTTTGACATGGCAACGAACCCACTGGAGGCATAAGCCCCACCATGGCACAACGCTATTTGCTCGACACCAACACCGTCAGCCACCTGATCAAGCGCCACCCGCACGCAACGCAACGGTTGTTGGCAGTGCCTATGCACGAAGTTTGCATATCAGCCATCACCGCTGGTGAGTTGGCATTTGGGTTGGCCAAGCGGCCAGAAGCCACGGCTCTAAAAATTGCAGTTCAAGAATTTTTGCGACGGGTAGAAGTGCTGCCTTGGGACAACGACGTCGCACAGACTTATGGCACTTTGCGTGCCCTATTGCAGACAAACGGCACGCCTCTGGCGCCGCTGGATACGCAAATCGCCGCCCACGCTTTGCACATCAAAGCTCACCTGATCAGTAGCGACAAAGCATTCTTGCTGGTGGGAGGTTTGGCCCTGGGAGACTGGACGCAGGGGGTGAACGCTACGAAGGTGACTTAGTAGCTATTCCTTGATTCACGGTCGATCGAAACTGGAGCCACGCAAGGCGTTCTTAACAATTGGCGCGATTGATTGCAAAGAAACTCCTCGTCTCTTTGCATTTGTAGAGTCAATCCAATCTCGCAAGGTTTTATATCCCTTGGAAGCATTGCACCCAACGCAGCACAGTGCAATGTTCTCCACGGTCGCAATTTCTACGTCATTGACTATGTGCTCCCATGAGCGTGCAGTTTTCCTCTCGTTACCGAACTGAATGCCACAGTAAACGCATGATCCATCGCGAGCCAACACGACATCTTCCACATGCTTTGAAATACCCCACCTATTTGCCATCATTTGTCCAATCTGATTGGCGAAGGTCTGCCTTTGTAGAACAAAGAAGAGTCTGAATCGATTGAACTCTGCAATCAGTTCTCGAGACAAGAAAGTTTACAAAAAAAAATTACGGCCTCCCTTTACTTTTAACCCTCGCCCGCGGATGCGCCGCGTCATACGCCTTGGCGAGATGCTGAAAATCTAGCCGGGTGTAAACCTGTGTTGTAGTGATGTTGGCGTGGCCCAGCAGCTCTTGCACGGCACGCAGGTCGCCGCTGCTTTGCAGCACGTGGCTGGCGAATGAGTGGCGCAGCATGTGGGGGTGCACCGGGGTGCTGATGCCGGCTTGCAGGCTGCGGCGCTTGAGGCGCTGCCACACGCTTTGTGCGGTTAGGCGCGTGCCGTTGCGGCCGGTGAACAGAGCTACGGCTGCGTTGGCCTGGGTGGCATGTACCGGGCCGCCGCTGGCGGTGCCCATGGGGCCGCGCAGGGCCAGCCAGCGCTCCAACGCTTTGAGCGCGGTGCTGCCTACGGGCACGGTGCGGCGCTTGTTGCCTTTGCCCAGCACATGGGCCTCGGCGGCTTGCAGGTCGATCCAGCCTTTGGCATCTTTGCTGGCTTGCACATCCAGGCCAATAAGTTCGCCCACGCGCAGGCCACTGCCGTAGAGCAGCTCCACCATGGCCGCATCGCGCGCTTCTAGCCAGGGGTTGTCGTCGCTCTCAAAGTCAGCAAACTGCACCGCGTCGTCCACGCCCAGCGCTTTGGGCAGGGGCTTGGGCGCTTTGGGAGAGCGCACGTTTTGCACCGGATTGCTAGGTACCTTGCCCTCACGGCCCAACCAGGCATAAAAACCACGCCAACCCGAGAGAATGAGCGCAATGCCGCGCCCACTGCGCCCGCCGCCGTGCATTTGCGCCACCCAGCGGCGGATGTGCACGTTTTTTACCTCACACAGCGCCACCGGCACTTGCAGCGCAAAGGTGTTGAGTTTGGACAGGTCCAGCGCGTACAGTTCTACCGTGCGCTGGGCAAGGCGTTTTTCTACGCGAACGTATTCCAGATACCGCTCTATGAGCTGCTGCGCGTCGGCATGGCCCATGGCAGAGTTAGTGCCGTTGGTTTATTGAAGGCGGCCCAGCGCCGCGCTGGCCAGTTCGCCAATGCGTGCCAGAAAGTCGGTGCCCATGCCGCTGCTAAAGCGCTGCGCGTCGCCAGACGCCAGCACCAACATGCCGAATGCGGGGCTGAGTACGCCGCCCGCGTTGTTGCGCAAGGGGATCAGCGCCAGCGACGTAACGGCTGCCGGGTCTGTCAGCCAGCCCGCGGCTTCAAAGCCGGTGTTCAGGCCGCAAAAGGGCTCCATCAGGCTGGAGGCGAACACCTGCGCGTCGTCGCTCACGCCGGTGGCAAACGCCTGGCCCACGTGTTCGGCGGCTACGCCCCACACGCGCAAGCCCACCTGGGGCACAGCAAATTGGCTCTTGATGTCGTTGGTGATTTTTTCGGGCAATGCCTGCACGTCGGTGGTGAGCAGCAGCTCGCGTGCCCAGCGCAAAATTTTGTCGGACAGCAGCACGTTGTCGTTGCCGTGGCGAATCATTTCCATGATGCGCTGCTCCAGCAGCTTGATTTTTTCCCGCAGCATTTCGGCCTGACGTTCTTGCAAGCTAACCGTGCGGTGGCTGTGTGGGCTGGTGAACTGAACCGTGGCCAGCAGTTCGGCGTGGCGCTGAAAGAAGTCGGGCGTATTGGCCAAAAAGTGGGCAATATCGTCTTCGGTAATCGGGTTGCTCAGGGGCTGGTTCAAGGGGGATGTCATGGTGGAGTTCAGGTATGGGGTACAGGCAATGAATTAGAGCGAATCGGGCATGTCGATCTCGCCGCGAAATACAGTGGTGGCGGGGCCGGTCATCAAAACCGGGGCCAGCACGCCCGGCGCAGTTTCGCCCGCCCAAGCAATAGTGAGCACGCCGCCATGGGTTTGCACTTCCACGCTGGCGTCCAGCAGGCCCAAACGAATACCGGCCACCACTGCGGCACAGGCACCAGTGCCGCAGGCCAGGGTTTCGCCCACGCCGCGCTCGTACACACGCAGGCGCACATGGCTGCGGTCTACCACCTGCAAAAAGCCCACGTTTACGCCCTGCACAAAGCGCGGGCTGCGTTGGATGGCGGGGCCCAGGGTGGCCACGGGGGCAGTGTCTACATCGTCCACCAAGATCACGGCGTGGGGGTTACCCATGGACACCGGGGCGATCAACACCAGCGCTATTAAATCAGTAGCTGCTTGCGCATAGTCCACGGGGGCTACAGGCCAATTTCCCCATGAATTCATGGGTGCAAACGACAATCCTGACGCATCAAACGGCACCTCAGTCGGGGTGAGCACCGGTGCACCCATATCCACCGTCACGCGGCCATCGGCTGTCAATTGGGGGCTGATCACGCCCTTCATTGTTTTGACGCGGATGGTGTCTTTAGTGGTCAGGCCCTGGTCATGCACAAAGCGGGCAAAACAGCGCGAGCCATTGCCGCACTGCTCCACCTCGTTGCCATCGGCGTTGTGGATGATGTATTCGAAGTCGATGCCATCGCCGGGCGACGGGCGCACCGTCAAAATCTGGTCGGCGCCCACGCCAAAGTGGCGGTCCCCCAAAAAGCGGTAGTGCGCGGCGGTTAGCCCCAGACGGCCACGGGTTTCGTCCAGCACGACAAAGTCGTTGCCGGCTCCTTGCATTTTGGTGAATGAGATGCGCATGGAGTGAATTATCCGCGCAGCTCGCGCATGGCATCCAGCAGGGGCAGATGTTCAATGCCGCCCGCCATGGGGAAGCGGGCCGCGGCGCTGCTGACAACGCAGCGCCGGGTGGCAGCAATGTCGTCGCAGGCAATGTGGTAGCCACGGCTGACGGTGGGCGCGCTGGAGCGTTTGATTTCAATGGCCCACAGTGCACCACCCGGCAGCTCTAGCACAAGATCAATTTCCGCACCCACGGCGGTACGGTAGTAGCTCGCTTGGGTGCCCTGTGGCACGCAAGCCAGCAGGCTTTCAATCACCCAACCCTCCCAGCTGCCGCCCACCACCGGGTGGCCCAGCAGGGTTCGGGCATCGCCCATGCCCAGCAAAGCGTGCACCAAGCCGCTGTCACGCACGTAGACCTTGGGGGCTTTCACCAGCCGTTTGGAGGACTGCTTGGCCCATGGCTGCAATCGGCGCACCAGCAACAGGTCGCACAGCAAATCCAGATAGCGCCCAACGGTTTGGCCGCTGACTCCCAGCGAAGCGGCCAGCCGCGCCGCGTTAAGCACCTGCGCCTGCTCGTAGGCCAGCATGGTCCACAGGCTGCGCAGGGTTTGCGCCGGAATGCGTGGCCCTAGCAAGGGGATGTCGCGCTCTAAATAGGTGGTGATAAATTGCTGGCGCCAGCGCAAGCTCGCCGCGTCGCTGCGGGCCAGAAAAGAATCGGGAAAGCCGCCGCGCAGCCACAGGGCACCTGATAGAGCGGCTGCGGCAACGGGGCTAGCACCCTCATTCACCACCTCAGTGAGCACCAATGGTGCCAGCTCCACATACGCCAAGCGCCCTGCCAAACTCTCTGACGATTGGGCCAACAGCTCCATGCTGGCCGAACCCAGCAACAAAAACTGCCCGACCCGCCCGCCCGCACGGCGGCGCTGGTCAATCACCCCGCGCAGCACCGCAAACAGCCCTGGCATGCGTTGCACTTCGTCCAGCACCACCAAACAGTTCGCATGAGCAGCAAAAAACGCCACCGGGTCACTCAACTGGGCCAAGTCGGTAGGATTTTCCAAGTCCAGGTACAGAGGGCTTTGCTGCGAAGCATCACCCATTGGGTTTGCCGCCTGTTCAGCCACTTGGTGCGCCAGCGTGGTTTTGCCCACTTGGCGCGGCCCCAAAATGGCGACTGCGGGGAATTCGGCCAAATACTGGCGCAATTCGTCTTGGATTTGGCGAGGATACATTGCTGCAATTATTCCATACGATAGAGCAAATGCAATGATATGCCGAGTGCCGCAATCGTTACAACTGGCTGTCCACGAGATTTCCGGTCTTCATCTGGTCCGCCATAAAGCGCATCACTTCTGCCTCATAGCCTTTGAAGCCATGCTGGGTCTGCGCCTGACAGGCATTGCCCGCAAAACCGCTGCCTCCGGTGACCGTAACCAACGGCAGCTTGTACCGCGAAGCAATGGCCTGTGCACCGCTGTAAGTCGTGACGGAACAGGGGTCATCCCGGTGGTGAATAAAGGCTTGGGGGATGTTGATTTTGGAGTAATCGAACTGGTACAACTCGCGGTACGAATTGCGTGCCAAAGGCTCAGTAATGCTGGCCGTGTGCAATGCCCCCGAATACAAAGACCCGCCGTACATCGCCATGAAGGACGATGAAATCGTGCCCAAGCTGGTACCGACCAGCCAGACCTTTTGAATGCTGGGTTGCAAGGTGCGCACTTTGTCGATCAGCAACTGCACATGTTTTTGCCGCTCTTGTGAGGCCTGATAGCTGCTGGCACAAGAGTCGCCACTGTCGGAGATGCAATCCACCACCAGCGTGGCGATGGTGTCGTCAGCTAGGTGACGTCTGGACCGAATCAAAAAATTGCCAGTCAATTTGGATTCGACCATCACACCGTCCGTGACCACCGCGCGCACTACCGAGGGGCTACCGGGCAACAACACAGCAAGAATGGTCGGCGCAAGCACACCCTTGCGCAGGGACAAAACACCGTCCTGGGTCACGCCTTCACGCGTCGGCACTGACACCAGCGCCTCCGTCAACCCTTCAGCATGGGCCGGCACTTTCTGCGCCACTGCGGGCAGCGCGGCACCCAGTAGCACGCCCCAACTGAGAATGCATTTCTGCGAGAGGCTGACAAAACGCGCCATTGATCGACTCCTAAGTAGGTGGCCGGGGTTTTCGCTGCACAATGCCCGCATGCCCCGCCTGAACCAAATACTACAGCCGACCGTGGGCCCCCTGCCCGCGCATGCCGAATGGCAAACCGACCGGCCTGTGCCGCTGCTCAAGAACATTCAACGACTAACCGCACCCAACCCCGGAGTGATGACCGGCCCCGGCACCAACAGCTACTTGGTGGGCGATGCCAGCACGGGGTTCACCGTCATTGACCCCGGCCCGGCGGATACCGACCACCTCCAACGCCTGTGGCAAGCAGCCACCCACCCGAACGGCAGCGGCGGCAACATTCTGCGCATTGTGTGCACCCATTCGCACCCCGACCATTCGCCGGGTGCCGCACCACTGCAGGCACTGTGCAGCCATGCGCCACCCATCCTCGGGCTGCCATCGGCTCCCACAGCGCGTGCGGCCAGTGAATTCACGCCCGACAGAGTGCTATCAAATAGTGAGCTGCTTACGCATACTCCACGGGCGCTAGAGGCCAATTTCGCATTAAATTCAGCGATGGAATTGAGCCACACGCTGCAAGTAATTTACACCCCCGGCCACGCGGCCAACCATGTGTGCCTGCTGCTGCTGGAAGACGGCGTGCTGTTCAGTGGCGACCACATTCTCAACGGCAGCACCACGGTGATCGACCCGCCTGACGGCAATATGGCCGACTACCTGCACTCGCTGGACCTGCTAGCTACCGCCTGCACCGAGCACAATGCCCAGTTCATCCTGCCCGCCCACGGCCATGTGATGACCGACGCCATGGGCGCCATCGCCCAGCTCACCGCCCACCGACTCAAACGCGAGGCCAAAATTGCCGCCGTCATGCAGGCCAACCCCTACGGCGCGCTAGACGACTGGCTGCCCCTGGCCTACGACGATGTGGACGCCCGCATTTGGCCTGTGGCCAAGCGCTCCCTACTGGCCCATGTAGAACGCATCCACGCCCTGCAAAGTGCGAAAGGCACACTATGAACCGCGACAACAACCGCCCCAACCACCGTCAAGACAACCGCCCCGATAGCCGCCCACCACAGCACAACGCAGCACGGCGCCCCGGCGCGAGCGCTAGCGCGCGCCCTGCAGAACCCGAAGGCGAGCGGCTGTCCAAACACGTCATGCAGCTCAAAAACTGCTCACGCCGTGAGGCCGAGCTCTACATCGAAGGCGGTTGGGTACTGGTCAACGGCGTGGTGGTGGAAGACCCGCCGTTTCGCGTCACCCGGCAAACCGTCACCCTGCACCCAGATGCCACGCTGCTGGGCACCGATTCCGTCACGCTCATCCTGCACAAGCCACCTGGCTGGCTCGACGGCGTAGATACCGACGACGATGAGGACGACGAAGACGACGCCCCGCCGCCGCCCAGAGGGCGCGCAGGCCCCGGGCGCCGCGCACCGGCACCACCCCCGGTGTTGAACTGCCGCGCCCTGATGAGCGCCGCCCAGCACTGCCCGCACGACGACCCCAGCATCCGCATGCTCAAGCGGCACCTGAGCCACCTGGAAGCCGAAGTACCACTGGAAACTGGTGCCAGCGGGCTAGTGGTGTTTACCCAGGACTGGCGAGTGACCCGCAAACTGAGTGAGGAAATCGGCTCCATGGAGCATGAACTGGTGGTGGACGTGGCGGGCGAAGTGCAAGCCGATGCTATGCAAAAAATTGCCCGGCTACTCAAAGACGAGCGCAATCCGCTGCCCCAAGCCAAAGTCAGCATCAACAGCTCCAGCCCCGAGCGCAGCAAGCTGCGCTTTGCCGTCAAAGGCGCGCACCCTGGGCTGATTGCCTACCTGTGTGAGCGCGCACAGTTGGACCTGCTTGCCATGAAACGCATCCGCATAGGACGCGTGGTACTGAGCGATTTACCTGAAGGACAGTGGCGCTATCTGGGTGCGCACGAGCGGTTTTAAAGATCAGCTGGCAATGTAGTTTTGCAACTGG
>JBEANP010000070.1:0-11180 GCA_041165385.1 Pseudomonadota bacterium
CGCCAGCGTGGCCACCGCTGCGTCGTTGGTATAGGCCCCGGCAATGTGCGTGTTGAACAGCGCCATGCCCAAGGCCGAAAAAACTGCAAGCACCAGTGCCAGGTTCACACCCACCCAGGCCCGAAAGCGCGCCAGCGCCGGGTCTGCCGCGCCCAGCCCTTGCCCCACGCGGGTCAACACAGCAAGCCCCAGGCTCAGCGGCACCATAAACACCAGCGAGGTGAAGTTCAGCGCAATTTGGTGGGCGGCAATCTCGGCGCTGCCAAACTTGGCAATCAACAGTGCGATGAGCCCAAAAGCGCTGGTCTCTGCAAAATACGTCACGCCTATGGGCAAGCCCAGGTGCAACAAATGCCGCAGCTTGGGCCAGTGCGGCGCCTCGTAAGTGTCAAACGGCCAGGTCGCGCGGTAGGCACCAGAACGACGCATCCACCACAGCAGGCCGCCCAAGTTAAACCACACGCACAACAAGGTAGCCCAGGCACAGCCCAGACCGCCCATCTTGGGAAAGCCCCAGTGGCCAAACACCAGCAACCAATTCACCAGCCCATTGAGCAGCAGTGCGCCCAGCGCAATCGCCATCAAGGGTTTGGTCTGGTTGATGCTGGTGCTGTAGCCGTATAGCACGCGGTAGCAGGTAAAGGCTGGCAGCCCCAAGCTGGTGATAAGCACAAAGTCCAGTGCCAGGCTGCGCACATTGGGCTCAATCGCCATGGTGTGAAACACTTGCGCTGCCACGTTGGCCACCAACATGGCGATAAAGCCCACGCCCAGTGCCTTCCACAACCCTTGGCGCACCACATGCGGCACGCGGTCAAACTCTTGGGCGCCCACATGGTGGGCCACCAGGGGGCTGACCGACATCATCACGCCCATCAGGGTGATGATGACAATATTCCAAATGCTCACCCCCAGCGACACGCCGGCCAAGTCGTCCGCAGAGGCGTGTCCCGCCATCGCCACATCTACCACCGCCATGCCCACGTTGGCCAGCTGCCCGACCAATATGGGCCATGTCAATAGCCACAGCGCACGAAGTTCAAAGGTGATGCGCTGCCGATGGTTGCGGGCGTTGGGGATGGGAACTGTGGCAAGCATGAGTTGCCTATTTTAGAGGGCGGTTTGCTTTATCTTTGGTGCTGAAATTAGCGGTCCAACCAAGCCTTGCGCTCAGGTTCTGCAAACTTTTCAATGGCATAGCGCAGCATCGTGCGCGGCATAGCGCTGTGGTGTTTGTGCAAGAACGCGCGCAGCACGGCCTCATCGCGTTTGCCTACTTCACGCAGCATCCAGCCGCAGGCTTTGTGCATCAAGTCATGCGGGTCGGTAAGCAAGCCTTCGCACAGGGCCAATGTGTCCGCATAGTCGTTTGCCCGGATGAACGCGAAAGTTGCTAGCACCGCAATGCGCCGGTCCCACAGCGTGCTGGATTGGGATAGCGTGTGCAATACCGAACGGTCACGCTTCAGCAAATAAGGGCCCGCAATAGAGGGTGCAGAGCTGTCGACCAGGTTCCAGTTGTTCACGCGGCTGCGCTGGGCCATGTAGGTTTTGTAGACCGCTTCTTGCGTGGCGGCATCCCCTTTCTCAAAGCGCCGAGCCAAGATGGCCAATGCCATCAGGCGGGCTTCGTTGTAGGGTGATTGCAGCAGCGCGACACAAGCTGGCAGCGACAAAGTGTTGAACTGGCGTGCCACCTCGCGCACTTGTGGCACGCGAATGCCATAAAAAAGGTCGCCTTCCCCGTATTCACCGGGGCCGGTTTTGAAATACCCAGCTGCTGTGGTGGCCTTGCCGGTGTGGGCCAAGGCGCGCAGTGCGGCTTCTGCAATGGCTGCCTCAGTGGCCACTAGCGCCCCCTTAAAAACAAGTTGTCCAGCTCTTTAAGTGTGAGCTGTCGCCAGGTGGGGCGGCCGTGGTTGCACTGGTCGCTGCGGTCGGTAGCCTCCATGTCACGCAGCAGGGCATTCATTTCTTCCAGCGTGAGCTTGCGGTTGGCACGCACCGCACCGTGGCAGGCCATGGTGCCCAAGATTTCGTTTTGTGCGCGCTGGATGACGGTGCTGGCGTCGTGCTGGGCCAGTTCGGCCAGCACGCTGCGCGCCAGCTCTACGACGTCGCCAAAAGCTGCCGAATTGACCAAGGTGGTAGGTACGGCGCGCACGGCCAGGGTTTTGGGTGAGAAGGGGCTGATTTCCAGGCCCAGAGTATTGAGTGTGGCAACGTGGGCCTCGGCGGTGGCGACCTCGTCCGGGGTGGCCGCAAAGGTGGCGGGTATCAGCAGGGGCTGGCTGGGCAGCGGATGGGCTGAGCCGTCGGGGGCGGTGAGGGTGAGCTGGCTTTTCAGGCGCTCATAGACGATGCGTTCGTGGGCGGCGTGCATGTCCACGATGATCAGGCCTTGGTGGTTTTCGGCCAGGATGTAGACGCCTTGCAACTGGGCCAGTGCCCGTCCCAAAGGCCACAGTGATGAGGCTTCTTCACTCGCTAGACTGCTGGGCCGCTGTGGGCTCTGCTCCGTGTCCTCCGCCCGCTGCGCGGTCTCCCCCTTTACCTGCGCAGAACCCACAGCGGCCCAGCTGTCTGGGCGGCTTGGGGCGGGCTGCCACAGGGCGCTTACGTCGCTAACTTTGTGGCCTCCTATCGCTTCGCTTTCTCTGAAATTGATAGCTGGCTGTGCACTGTACATGGGCGCTACAGGCCTATTTGGCACAAATTCTTGGCCTGGGGCATATGCTCCCGGCACTGGCAGGACATTGACTTCGCTGGCGTTGCCAAACAAATGGGGTGCGCGGGGTGCTGCCAGGGTGTCTTCTACGGCGTGGCGCACGGCTTGGTGGACTTCACGGCTGTCGCGAAAACGCACTTCTATTTTGGTGGGGTGTACGTTCACATCCACACGGGTGGGGTCCATGGCCACGTACAGGGCGTACACCGGTTGGCGGTGACCATGCAGCACGTCTTCGTAGGCGCTGCGGGCGGCGTGGGTTAGCACTTTGTCGCGCACAAAGCGGCCGTTGACATAGCAAAACTGCTGGTCAGCGCGGGATCGTGCAGCGTCGGGCACACCGGCGCGGCCCCAGACCCGTAGGGCGGGTTGGCCATCGTCGTCAGCCTGCTTGCTATGCCAGTCCACGCGCACACTGTTGGCTAAAAACTCAGGACCTAGAACGTCGCTTAGGCGTTGGTCTAGCGCGGCAATAGCATTTGCGGGCCTGGTCCCGGCTAAGTTGCCATCCAGGCACCTGCGCCACTGTTCCACCAATTTACCCTCGTGCCAAATGGCAAAGCCCACGTCGGGTCGGGCCAGCGCATGGCGGCGCACGGCTTCTATGCAGTGGGCCAGTTCGGTGGCGTCGGTCTTTAAAAACTTGCGGCGTGCCGGGGTGCTATAGAACAGCTCCTTCACCTCAACGGTCGTGCCCTGGCTTCGCGCTACCGGACGCAGCTCGCCAGTGCGACCATCCAGTAAAAATGCATCGTTTAGGCCGCTAGCGCGCGACAGTATTGCGCAGTCAGCTATTGAATTAATAGCAGCCAGTGCCTCACCGCGAAACCCCATGGTGGCCACACTCTCCAAATCGCGCAGGCTGCCAATCTTGCTGGTGGCGTGGCGCTTGAAGGCAATGGGCAGCTCTTCTCGCAAGATGCCCTGGCCATCGTCTTCCACGCTGATCAGGCGCACACCGCCGGCCAACAGGCGCAGGGTGACCTGGGTGGCACCTGCGTCTAGCGCGTTATCGACCAGTTCGCGCACCACACTGGCAGGGCGCTCTACCACCTCGCCAGCCGCTATTTGGCTGATGAGGTCGTCGGGCAGTTCGCGGATGGGGCGGCGGGGGAGGGGGGTGGAGTCGGCAATCACCTTGGCATTTTAGGTTGCGTGGCAATACCGCAAGCTGCGCGGATAATCTGGCCCATGGAAATAATTACCGCTCTTCTGGATTTCATTTTGCACGTAGACAAACACTTGGAGGTGTTTGTAGCCAGCTACGGCGCGTGGGTGTATGCCCTGTTGTTTTTGATTATTTTTGTAGAAACTGGCGTGGTGGTGATGCCTTTTTTGCCAGGGGACTCGCTGTTGTTTGTGGTGGGCGCCATGTGCGGGGTGGGTCTGATGAGCTACCCGGTTGCGGTGGGCGTTTTACTGGTGGCTGCAGTGTTGGGCGATCAGTGCAATTACTCAATCGGCCGGCATATTGGCCTCAAGGTATTTCAGTGGGAGCAATCCCGCTTTTTTAACAAAGCCGCGTTCGACAAAGCCCATGCGTTCTACGAAACATACGGTGGTTTCACCATCATTGCGGCGCGATTTATGCCGTTTTTGCGCACCTTTGTACCGTTTGTGGGCGGTGTGGCACACATGAGCCGCGCTAAGTTCACGATGTTCAATATCGTGGGCGCGGTGTTGTGGGTAGTGGGAATTTGCACTGCAGGTTACTTTTTGGGTAGCATTCCCTGGGTGAAAACGAATTTAGACAAAATCATTTGGGGCATGATTTTGATTCCCGGTATGTTTGTGCTGTGGGGTGCCTACAAAGCGCGCAGCCGCACTTGAGTTTTAAAGGCGCCGTACAGCTTGCGCCATTAAAGCGATAGAAGCTGGTCTTTATGACCCACCACCACCCAAGCTAGCACTGCCGCGCAAACCCTAGCTTTAGACCTGGCGGTGTAACTCACACGCACCTTGCCCGATACATCACTATCGCCAGCCGCGATAGCTGTACTGGTAAGTGCACCGAAGGCCAAAGCTGATGTTCCCACCTTGAACGCGGCGGTTACCGTGGCGATAACTGCCATAGGTCCTGACGCCGTAGCTGCCCACGCCAAGGGGTATTGCAAAAAGGGCTATGGCGCAGACGGTGCGATTGAAGCGGACTTGGGGTGAAGTGTGCAAGGGCATACGCACGTCTTTCCTGGCACTGTGGTGCATAGCCCGGCTGCAGGCTTGCAGCTAGCGGCTCAGCTCGTTGTCCGGTTCCGTGCCAGCGGCGGGTTTCTAGAAAAATAGCCCTCAATGCCGCGCATCAGCGCATCGGCCAGCTGGTTTTGGTAGGCCTCGCTGTTGAGTTTGATTTCTTCAGACGGGTTGCTGATAAACGCGGCCTCCACCAGTACGCTGGGAATGTCGGGTGCTTTGAGCACCGCAAAGCTGGCCTGTTCCACGCGCGGTTTGTGCAGCTTGCCCACGCGGCTGATTTCGCCCAGCAGGGTTTTTCCCAGTTTCAGGCTGTCGTTGATTTGGGCGGTGGTGCTCATGTCGAGCAGGGCGCGTTGCACAGTGGCGTCTTTGGCGCGCACGTTGAGGCCGCCAATCAAGTCAGCCTTGTTTTCTTTGGCCGCCATCCAGCGCGCGGCGCTGCTGGACGCGCCGCCTTGGCTGAGCGCAAACACGCTGGCCCCTTGGGGGTCGGGGGTAAAAAACGCATCCGCATGCAGGCTGACAAACAGGTCGGCCTGTACGCGCCGCGCCTTTTGCACGCGGGTGCCTAGCGGCACGAAAAAGTCGGCATCGCGCGTGAGGTAGGCGCGCATGGGGTTGCCGTTGACGGTGGTGGCGTTGATGCGCTCGCGCAGCAGGTGGGCCAGGCGCAGCACCACATCTTTCTCGCGCGTGCCGCCGGGGCCGATGGCACCGGGGTCTTCGCCGCCGTGGCCGGGGTCTAGCGCAATGATGATCAGGCGTTCGGTGGTTGTGGGTGTCGCAGGAGTTGGAGCAGTGATTTTTAAGTCTTTTTGACCCTCAGCGCCCGCAGATTGGACGTTACCAGCTATCGATTTGGTAGCGCCTTGGCGCGCAATCAGCTCACCCAAGGGGTCGGACGCCGTGGAAGACGCTGGCGTTAAAGGTGCGACGGCCTTGGGCACAGAGGCTTGTAGCCGTTGGGCAATCAGCGCCTCCAGCGGGTCGGCCTCTTGCGCTGGATACAGGTCAAACACCAGTCGATGCTGGTATGCCGCCACGGGCGCAAGCGCAAACACTTGCGGATGAATCGGCACTTTCAGGTCCACCACCAGACGCACCACGTTAGGACCGTATTGCCCCACGCGAATGCCTGCAATGTTGGGGTCGTCGGCTTTGACTTTGGCCACCAGCTCTATGAGTGCTGGGTTGAGCGTAATGCCTTCAATATCAACCGCCAGGCGCGGAGGGTTGGGTACAAAGTTTTGTTTGGCTGTGAGTGCCGCGTCGGATTCGATGGTGACGCGTGAATATTCCGGCGCGGGCCACACCCGCACGGTGACGATAGTGGCGCCCTGTGCCGAATAGGCCAAATGCGGCAGGCCCAGTACCAGCACCACGCTGCCGTTCTGGAGCAGGGTGCGGCGTTTCAAGCCAGGTCTCCTGGAGCGGGCGAAACGCTTTGCACCAGCACTGCGCCGATGGGTGTGTTGCCAGTGACCACCACTTGGCGTGCGCCATCGTCCTGCGTGACTAGGCGAATATCCACATCTGCCACGGGCAGCATGGACGCTACTTTCTCGGGCCACTCTGCCAACTTCAGCCCAGGGCTGGCGAATATGTCTCTGAAACCGGCTTCTTCCCACTCCTGCGGGTCAGCGAAGCGGTAAAAGTCAAAGTGCCACAGCGCCAGACCAGGCAGCTCGTAGGGTTCCACCACGGCATAGGTGGGGCTTTTGATGCGGCCCTGCACACCCAGCGTGTGCAGCAAGTGGCGCACCAAGGTGGTTTTGCCCGCGCCCAAATCGCCGTGTAGCGCGATGAAGGCGTTGTGCAGGGCAGGGCAGCTTGCCAGGCGCTGTGCGAAGGCTTGTGTGGCAGCTTCATCAGGCCAGTGCAAGTTGCAGGACGCAGGAGCGCTGCTGGCAGCGGCGCTTTCTACAATGGGCAGGTGACGATCAACAGCACTCAATTCAACGGCAACCAATGGGTTTCTCAAGTTCAGGCATGGGCCCGGGAATTAGGATTCTCCCAAATTGGCGTGGCGGGTGTGGATTTATCGTCGGCAGAGCCCGGTTTGTTGGCGTGGCTGGACAACGGTTTTCATGGCGACATGGGTTACATGGCCAGCCACGGACTTAAACGTGCCCGCCCCGCAGAGCTGGTGCCAGGCACCTTGAGCGTAATTACCGCCCGCATGGATTACCTGCCACGCAGCAGTCCAGACAGCTGGCAGACGTTGGAGTTAAGCCGCCTGCAGCGCCCCATGGAGGGCACGGTGTCGCTGTATGCGCGGGGGCGGGATTACCACAAGGTGCTGCGCAGCCGCCTGCAAAAGCTGGCAGACAAGATAGCGGTATCTGTGGGGCCTATGGGCTACCGGGTGTTCACCGATTCAGCCCCGGTTTTGGAGGCTGAACTGGCCTCGCGCAGCGGGCAGGGCTGGCGCGGCAAGCACACGCTGTTGCTGAACCGCGATGCGGGTTCGATGTTTTTTTTAGGCGAAATTTATATCGACATTGCTCTGCCACCGACCAAGCCGGTGCAAGACCACTGCGGTGCGTGCAGCGCTTGCATCACCGCATGCCCCACACAGGCCATCGTGGCACCGCACAAGTTGGATGCGCGGCGCTGTATTTCGTACCTGACGATTGAGCATGCAGGCCCGATTCCGGTGGAGTTTCGCCCGCTGATAGGCAACCGCATTTATGGCTGCGACGACTGCCAGTTGGTGTGCCCGTGGAACAAGTTTGCCAAACGCAGTGCCTTGCCCGACTTTGACCCGCGCAATGGGCTTACCGGCGTGTGGCTGGTGAGCCTGATGGGCTGGAGCGAGGCAGAGTTTTTGCAGCGCACCGAAGGCAGCCCCATACGGCGTATTGGGCATGAGCGCTGGCTGCGCAATGTGGCGGTGGCGCTGGGCAATGCTCTGGCAGCTGTGTCCAGTGATGATCAAGCACAGCCTTTGCTGGCGGCGCTGCAGCAGCATTCAGATTCACCCAGCTTGCTGGTGCAAGAGCACGTGCAGTGGGCGCTGGCCCAGCGGTCCGTCAGGGGCTAACAGCTCGCAAAACACCCAAAGCAAATGGCAAGCTCAACATACCCAAAAGGGTAGACAGCGTGACCAATGCCGCCACGTAGGTGCCGTCGTAGCCCATACGCGCCGCCAATACATAGCAGGTGGATGCGGTCGGCAATGCCGAGAAAGCCAACAACACCGTAGTTTGCAGGGGCGATAGTCCAAACAGGTGTGAAAACCCCCAGGCCGCCAGGGGTAAAACAGCGTGGCGAATGGCCAGCACAGACACGGCCAGTGTTTTGGCCCGTGCCAATGCGCCCAACTGCATGCCCGCACCCGCAGCCATCAGCCCCAAGGCCAGCGATGCAGCACCCAGCCGACTCACCGTCGGCTCCATCCAAATTGGGATGCTAAAGCCCACCAAGTTGGCCGCCAGGCCTGACGCGGTGGCAATGATGAGTGGGTTGCGCACCAGTTCGCCCACAAACCCTTTTTTGGCGTGGCGTGCCATGGGCCACACAGCCGCCACGTTAAATACGGGCACACAAACACCAATTAACACCGCAATCATTAGCAACCCCGGTGGCCCGGCGAGCCGCTCGGCCAGTGCAAGCCCTATAAAGGAATTGAAGCGAAAGGCGACTTGCGCGCTGGCGGCATGGTCACGTTTTGACATGGCTTTGCCAAGCCCAGGCAGGTGGGGTAAGGCGTAGGCCAGCCCAATGCCCACTGCACCTAAGGCCCAGCCCGCGCCAATCAGGCTGGAGGTAGCTTTGAAATCGAGTGGGCTTCTCACAATCGAGTGAAACAGCAACACCGGAAACAGCAAAAAGTACACCAGTGCCTCGACCTGCTCCCACACCGTGCGGTTCAGGGCGGTGTACCGGCACACCAAATAGCCGATCAAAATAAGGGAAAAGTCGGGGAAGAGCAGTTGGGCGTAATTCACCGACAGAGAATACCAGTGAAATTTTGTGCGTCAGGGGTTTCCCCTTAGGTAAACGCCAGCCTGGAAGTGCACTGTAGGCGAGTAGTATTGAATCGTTTTACATCCACCCACTTTCAAGGAGCACTTCCACTATGCACCGTCGCACTTTCGTCGCATTGAGTCTTATGGCCCTCTCTGGGGCAAGCATGGCCCAAGGCTACCCCAATAAAGTGATCAAGCTACAGGTGCCTTTTGCGCCGGGGGGCACCACCGACATCATTGCGCGCGTGATCGCAGAGCCGTTGGGTAAAGCGCTGGGGCAGAGCGTGATTGTGGAAAACAAAGCCGGCGGCGGTGGCGTAGTCGGAGCCAACGACACGGCAAAGTCAATTCCCGATGGATACTCCTTGGGCATGGCGACGGTGTCGACTGTGGCGTCAAATCCGGCCATCAACCCTAAAAACCCGTACAACCCTGTGACTGATTTTTCGCCCATCATCAATGTGGCGGCTACACCCAACATCATTGCCGTACACCCCAGCTTTCCCGCCAAAGACTTCAAGGGGTTTGTGGCAGAACTTAAAGGCAATCCGGGCAAGTACTCCTACGCTACATCGGGTACCGGCACGATTGGCCATATGCAGACCGAGTTGTTCAAAAGCATCACCGGCACATTTATCACCCACATACCCTACCGGGGCGCAGGCCCAGCCATGAACGATGTGGTGGCCGGGCAGGTGCCCATGACGTTTGACAATTTGCCCTCGCCGTTGCCCTTTATTTTGCAAAACCGACTTGTGCCGATTGTGATTGCTGCGCCACAGCGCTTGCCGCAACTGCCCAATGTGCCCACGTTCAAAGAAGTGGGGCTGGAGCCTGTGAATCGCATGGCCTTCTATGGCATTTACGGCCCCAAAGGCCTGCCTAAAGAAGTGGTGGATAAAGTTAACGCAGCTGTGCGCAAAGTGTTAGAAGATCCCGCCGTGAAAAAGCGCATTGAAGACACTGGCTCGCTGATCATCGGTAACACGCCAGAGCAGTTTGCGGCCCAAATCAAGGCGGAATACGAAGTCTACAAAAAAGTGGTCGAGACAGCCAAGTTACGTTTGGAATGACAAGCGTCATTCTGTCCAGCCATGCGGCGATAGACGCATTTATTGATGCGCTCTGGCTGGAAGAAGGGCTTTCGAAAAACACGCTAACCGCTTACCGACGTGACCTGGCGTTGTTCAGTGTGTGGCTTGCTGCGCAAAACCGCGCACTGAACGCCACTCGCGAGCCAGACCTGCAAGCCTATTTCGCCGTGCGCCATGCTGACACCAAAGCCACCACGGCCAATCGTCGCTTGACGGTGTTTAAGCGGTACTTTCGGTGGGCTCTGCGTGAGGGGGTCTTGTCGATTGACCCTACATTAAAGTTGCAACCCGCCAAGCAGGCGCTGCGCTTGCCCAAAACGTTGACCGAAGCGCAGGTAGAGTCGTTGCTTCATGCACCCGACACTTCAACGGCGCTGGGTGTGCGCGACCGGACGATGCTGGAACTGATGTATGCCAGCGGCTTGCGTGTGAGCGAGTTGGTCGATCTAAAGGTCTTTCATGTCAGCCTGAATGATCATGTGCTGAAGGTCATGGGCAAAGGCCGCAAAGAGCGACTTACGCCGTTTGGTGAAGTCGCAGGCGGTTGGCTGCGGCAATATCTGGCCGGGCCACGCAATGAGCTGTTGGCGGGCAAGCAAACTGATGACCTGTTTGTTACGGTGCGCGGTATTCATGCCGGCAGTGCCATGTCGCGCGTGATGTTTTGGATGGTGGTTAAAAAGTATGCGCAGCATGCGGGCATTCATACGCCGATGTCACCACACACTTTGCGGCACGCGTTTGCTACGCACTTGCTCAACCATGGCGCAGATTTGCGATCCGTGCAAATGCTATTGGGCCACGCCGATATTTCTACGACGACGATTTATACCCATGTGGCCAGACAGCGGCTTGCCCTGTTGCACGCGCAGCACCACCCAAGGGGGTAGTTTGAAGAACGGCCGTACCGACTAGATTGGCAGCGCTTGGATCTCGGCTTCGGTAAAGCCCGCTTGGCGCCTGGCCAGAATGTTAAATGGAGGCTTAAGCCGTGGTGCCCGGTGCTGTATTGCGGCTTGCGCGTAGAACTCAAAAGGGTTCAAGCCTTGGCGCTCACACAGCCAGTAATACCAATGATTACCAATGGCAACATGCCCCACTTCGTCCGCAAGAATGACGTCCAAAATAGCGATGGCCTGCAACGCATCGGGCGTACCTACCCGGCGCAGCTTGGCTTGAATGATGGGCGTTGCA
>JBEANP010000071.1:0-11169 GCA_041165385.1 Pseudomonadota bacterium
CTCAGGCCCATGAAGGTATCTAAGCGTGCGCCCAAAGCCAGCCCCAATCGCGTCATCTCCGCCAGACCGCGGGTGATCAGCGCGGCACGGGCGTTCAGGCCCAATTGAAGGCCATCGCACAGGCCAGTGGCAATGGCGAGCACGTTTTTAACTGCGCCGCCCACTTCCACACCCACCACATCTTCGTTGGCGTACACCCGCAAAGTCGATCCGTGAAACGCCTGCACCAATGCGTCACGCACGCTGGCGTGGCTGCTGGCGGCCACCAATGCCGTGGGCATGCTTTGGGCAACTTCTTGCGCAAAACTGGGGCCACTGAGCACCCCAGCGCGCAGTTGAGGCGCTACCTGCTGCTGCACCTCGTGTCCCATTAATCCCTGTGCATCGCCCTGCCCTGGCTCGAAGCCTTTGCACAGCCATGCTACCGGTGCGGCGCAATCCCGCAATGCGTATAACAAGCCACGCAGGCCCGCCATGGGCGAGCCAATGACAACCAAGTCTGCTGCTTGCAACGCGCCATGCATGTCGGCCAAAGGCTGGCCGCTGATGCCCAGTTGCGCAGGCAAAGGCAGGCCTTTGAGGTAGCGCGCGTTTTCGCGTGTGATTGCGAGTTGCTCAGCCTGGCCCGCGTCGCGCGCCCACAGGGTCACAGAGTTGCCCAAAGGGTTCAGCGCAGCGTTCACTGCCAGCGCTGTGCCCCAGGCTCCAGCCCCAAGCACTATTATTTTCATAGCTGCTTACGCACTATACACGGGGGTTAGCGACACTTTTGACTCGAATTTATTGTGTCAATGTGCCGGCTGGAGCACCCGCGGCGTCGGCTTGCTGTTGCTCGTACATGGCCTGGAAATTGATTTCTGACAGATGCACTGGCGGGAAACCACCGCGTTGAATCAGATCGGCAACATTGCCACGCAAGTAGGGGTAAACGATTTGCGGGCAAGCAATGCCCATGATCTGACCCAATTGCTCTTGCGCCAAATTGCGAATCTCAAAAATACCGGCTTGCTTGGCTTCCACCAGAAACACGGTTTTGTCTTTGATTTTGGTTTGCACGGTGGCGGTGACGCACACTTCGTACACACCGTCGGCTACTGGGGTGGCTTCCACGCCCAACTGGATGTCGACGGAGGGCTGTTCTTGCTCCAGCAGAATCGCGGGGGAATTGGGCTGCTCTAGCGAAGCCTCTTTGAGGTATACGCGTTGAATTTGGAATACGGGTTCTTGGTCTGCCATGGCAACACTCTTTCAAAGTAAAACAAAGCCCACCTAGCGACTGCCGGGCGGGCTGACAAATAGTTATCGGCGCAGATTATCTCAGGCGGCACTAAGCATGGGAACCAAACCGCCTTTGGCGTCCAAGGCCATCAAATCGTCGCAACCACCGACGTGCGTGGAGCCAATGAAAATTTGTGGCACGGTGCGCCTGCCGGTGAGTTCCATCATCTTCATGCGCTCATCAGGGTTGGCGTCCACACGCACTTCTTCGATGACCTCAACGCCTTTGGACTTGAGAATACGCTTGGCCTGCACGCAGTAGGGGCAGACAGCAGTGGTGTACATCTTGACGGTTTGCATAAGCTTGGTCTTTCGTTAGCCTTTTTCCACCGGAAGACTAGCCGTTTTCCAGGCTGCGAGTCCGCCACCCATAGATTGGGCCTGCTCGTAGCCCAGTTTCTTGGCAATCGCCACCGCACTGCCGCTGCGCTTGCCGGACTGGCACACCAACACCAGGGGCAAAGCCTTGTTTTTGACGGTAGTTGCCAGCTTGGATTCCAGTTGGCCTAGAGGAATATTCTTGGCACCCACAATGTGACCAGCGGCATATTCACCGGGTTCACACACATCAATTACCACCGCTTTGTCGCGGTTGATCAGCTGCACCACGCCCGCTGGGGTTAGCCCAGAAATAGCGGCACCTTGCACCACCGGCCACAGTAGCAGCGCGCCAGAGGCAATGGCAATAGAGATCAACATCCAGTTATCAACGATAAATTTCACAGGGTTCCTTGTGGGTTACATGGCGGCGCCATGACGGTCGAGCCCGCTATTTTAGAATGAGCGCCTGATTCCCGTTCTCAAGAGCGGCCCTTAGCCTGAATTTGCCCACAACCATGTACAAACTCGTTCTCGTTCGCCACGGCGAATCCACTTGGAACCTCGAAAACCGCTTCACCGGTTGGACCGATGTAGACCTCACCCCCACGGGTGTCGACCAGGCCAAAAATGCTGGCCGCCTACTTAAGGCCGAGGGCTATGAATTCGACGTGGCTTACACCAGTGTGTTGAAGCGTGCCACCCGAACCCTGTGGCATTGCCTTGACGAAATGGACCGCACCTGGCTGCCCGTGGTGCACAGCTGGCGCCTGAACGAGCGCCACTACGGCGCACTGCAAGGGCTGAACAAGGGCGACATGGCAAAGCAATATGGCGATGCGCAGGTGCTCATTTGGCGCCGCAGCTATGACACGCCTCCGCCCGCATTGGAAGCCACCGACGCCCGCAGCGAACGCGGCGATCTGCGCTACGCCAAGCTGCAAGCCGAGCAAGTGCCGCTGACCGAATGCCTGAAAGACACCGTAACCCGCGTCATGCCATTCTGGAACGAGGCCATGGCCCCAGCCATCAAAGCTGGCAAACGCATTGTGGTGGCCGCCCACGGCAATTCCATCCGCGCATTGGTCAAGTACCTGGACAACATTGGCGATGACGACATCGTCGGCGTGAATATTCCCAACGGTATTCCACTGGTGTATGAGCTCGATGCCGACCTGAAACCCATTCGCCACTACTACCTGGGTGACGCCGAAGCAGCTGCAAAAGCTGCAGCGGCAGTGGCCTCGCAAGGTAAAGCCTAAGTAAATTCCCGCACCAATAGACGCCTACTGGGGAACTGCCCTAGGTCTTGCGCCTCCAAGGTGTATATTGAAGCGGCACAGGAAAAACTATGGGTCACAAATTGAAAATCACGGGTTGGATTGCTCTGGGCGTTGTCGCTGGAGCGCTAACTACCGTATCGCTACAAACCGTTGCACGTAACACGCTGGCACCGCTGCCACTGGAAGAGCTGCAGCAGCTCGCCGCCGTGTTTGGCATGGTCAAAAGCGATTACGTTGAGCCCGTGGACGAGAAAAAGCTGATTACCGACGCCATCTCCGGCATGGTGTCCAGCTTGGACCCCCATTCACAGTACTTTGACAAAAAGTCGTTCAAAGAATTCAAAGAAGGCACCTCCGGCCGCTTTGTGGGGGTAGGCATTGAAATCACCCAGGAAGACGGCTTGGTCAAGGTGGTGTCACCCATTGAAGGCTCCCCCGCGTTTCGCGCAGGCCTTAAGCCCAACGACCTGATTACGAAAATTGACGACACTGCCGTCAAAGGCCTGTCGCTCAACGACGCAGTGAAACGCATGCGTGGCGAGCCCGCCACCAAAGTGCTGCTCACCATTTACCGCAAAGACGAGAACCGTACCTTCCCGGTGACCATCATCCGCGAAGAGATCAAGCAGCAATCGGTGCGCGGCAAAGTGGTTGAGCCCGGTTACGGCTGGATTCGTATCAGCCAGTTCCAAGAGCGCACGGTGGAAGACTTCGCCAAAAAGCTTGACGAAATGTTCAAACAAGACCCGAAAATGAAGGGCTTAGTGCTAGACCTGCGCAACGACCCTGGTGGCCTGCTGACAGCGGCAGTGGCTATCTCTGCGGCGTTTTTGCCTGAAAACGTGACGGTGGTCTCCACCAATGGCCAAACGCCGGACAGCAAACAAACTTTCAAAGCCACTGCCAAAGACTATATTGGTCGCTTGGGCAATGACCCTCTCAAGGGCCTTCCCCCCGGCCTGAAATCCATTCCCTTGGTGGTCCTGGTCAACGAAGGCTCTGCTTCTGCCAGCGAAATTGTGGCCGGTGCTTTGCAAGACTACAAACGCGGCATCATCATGGGCAGCCAAACGTTTGGCAAAGGCTCTGTGCAAACCTTCCGTCCTCTAGGGCCTGATACTGGCTTGAAAATTACCACCTCACGCTACTACACGCCCAGCGGCAAATCCATCCAGGCCAAGGGCATCGTACCGGATGTGATGATTGACGACACGGAAGAAGGCAGCCCTTTTGCCGCCCTGCGCATGCGCGAAGCTGACCTGGAAAAACACCTGGGCAGCGGCCAAGGCGCTGAGGTGAAAGACACGGCTCGTGAAAAAGCCCGTGAAGAAGCCATCAAACGCCTCGAAGAAGAATCCCGCAAGCCTGCGTCAGAACGCCGCCCACCCGAATTTGGCTCTGAAAAAGACTTCCAACTGATTCAAGCGCTGAACCAACTCAAAGGCAAGCCCGTGCTGGTGAGCAAAACCCTTGTGGAACGCAAGGAAGAGAAAAAAGACAACTAGTCAAACTATGCAGGACGACGAGCTACTGCGGTATTCGCGCCATATTCTGCTGGACGACATCGGCATTGAAGGCCAAACCCGTATCCTGCAAGGCCGCGCCCTGATCATCGGTGCGGGCGGCCTGGGCTCACCTGCTGCTATGTACCTTGCCGTGGCGGGCATTGGTCACCTCACGCTGGTGGACCATGACACAGTAGACCTAACCAACCTGCAGCGCCAGATTGCCCATCGTAGTGATAGCGTAGGCCAACCCAAGGTGACGTCTGCGAAGCGCACTGTCAACGAACTCAATGCGCAAGTGAAGGTGACTGTGGTGCAGCAGCGTGCCGACGCCGATCTGCTGGACGAACTGGTGCCACGCGCCGATGTGGTGCTGGACTGCTGCGACAACTTCACCACGCGCCACGCCGTTAACGCAGCCTGCGTGCGACACAACAAACCTCTGGTGTCCGGCGCTGCCATTCAGTTTGACGGACAGATCAGCGTGTACGACCCACGCGATGCAAAAGCACCTTGCTACGCCTGCGTGTTCCCGCCCGGCGAGCCTTTTGAAGAAGTGCGCTGTTCCACCATGGGTGTGTTTGCGCCGCTGGTGGGCATCATTGGCACCATGCAAGCTGCTGAGGCCCTCAAACTGATTGCAGGCATTGGCCGGTCTTTGGCAGGCCGACTCTTGATGCTGGATGGCCGGGCCATGGAGTGGACCGAAGTGCGCATGCCACGCAATGCACATTGTCCTGTATGTTCAGAGTCAAATCGGGCTGTAGCCCCCGAATAGCAAGCATAAGCAGCTATTATTTTTATAGCAATTTAACCGCCATGTAGTGGCTAAAGTGGTTCCGCACCCCGATGGCAGCCCGCGCGACCGCCATCTGTGGGAATTGCCGCCCTTGCCACCGCACATGTACACCTTGCGCATGGAGTAGCGCCGGCATTTATGGATACCGCGTTAAGCGGTCACGATCCATCCCTCAAGCGGGTCTAGGTCAGGCGGCAGGCCATACAAGGCATGTCCGTTTGCATGCTGGTTCAACCCCCAGGCCGCCTGCATCAGGCACAAAACAGCGTCCAATGCATCGCCCGATGCATCGGCAGTTAGCGCGTCGCGTTGCGCATGGCTTAGCTTGAGTCGCAGTGCCAAGCGTGTATTGCCAAGCTCTAATGCATTGATCAGGTCTTTTCTGGCTATCAGGCGTTCGGGCGTTTGCTTGGCTTTGTCATCGCTTTTATAGCTGCGAGTACCCAAAACTTCTCGGGCCAACAGACCGGGGTATGCCTCCAGCGCCACGCGCAGAGTGCCGCCTGACCCTGGTGGGGGTGGGCTTTGAAGGCCCGGCAAGTAAACACCCGCATCCAGAAGCAAAGGCACACCGGCATGCAGCATATACGCCACCGGCGGGTTCACCCACTTCATGGACGGGCTGGAGCCCGCTGGCAAGTCGGTGGCTCGGTGGGCAAATTTTCCGCCCACAGGGCGCGCGTTGCAAAAGGCGGCGAAGCGGGTCCGGATGTCTTCACGGGAAAGCGACGCGTAATGCCGAATGCAGGTCCCCCACTCGGTAGGCCAGCCCAGTGTTTGCACCAGCTCGCGAGGCAAACCAAAAGGCAAGTCAAAACCGCCTACCCACGATACGGGTTGCGCCAACGCCGTGCGGAAGTCTTGAAGGGTAGCAAAGCCCTGCAATTTCGACACCTGCACCCTGCTTTGTTGCAAGGTACCCCACGCCATCACAATTTGTTTACGCTTACTGGGTGCGCTGGAAAAATCGCAGCCTAAGAGCTGGGTTGCAGCGTTAAGCACGCCCAATGATGCTGGCTGTGGCCATCAGCTCTTCCAGCAGTGCCAAAGACACTTTGCCAGACACCGAGTAGGGGTCAAGTTCAGGCTTTTCGGCATATTTAAGCAAGATACTGGTGTTGATTTTGGACATATTGACCTGGCCCATAGTCCATCCACCAAAACGGCGTTCTTCAATCTCTTCGTAATGCAACAAAACCACGTCTTTGTGGCGCTTGTCTTGCTGAATATGCCCATACAACTCACTCACAGGGGAGCGTCCGCCTTCAATGGCTTGCAAAAATATGCCACCGCCGTAGCACAAGATACCTGTGATACCCGATGTGGGGTTGAAGTGGCGCGACTGGGACAGAATAGCTTCGATAGCAGCGTCACTGCGGTCCACAGCGCGGCTGGCGTAAAGCAGGCGTACAAGCATGGCAATCTTTCGAAAATAAATAAATTTAGTTGGATGACTTTTTAGGAATCAAAGCCAAAAACTCGCGACGCAAATTGGGGTCTTTCAAAAACACACCACGCATAACGGAGTTAATCATCTTGCTGTCCATATCTTTCACACCGCGCCAAGACATACAAAAGTGGCTGGCTTCCATCACGATGGCGAGCCCATCGGGTTGGGTTTTTTGTTGGATCAGGTCGGCCAACTGCACGACCGCTTCTTCTTGAATTTGGGGGCGGCCCATAACCCACTCGGCCAAGCGCGCGTATTTAGATAAACCAATGACATTGGTGTGTTCGTTAGGCATGACGCCAATCCACACCTGACCAATCACAGGACAAAAATGGTGACTACAAGCGCTGCGCACGGTGATGGGACCAACAATCATCAGCTCGTTGAGATGGCCCACATTGGGGAACTCGGTGAGTGCTGGCGGCTTGACATAGCGGCCACGAAACACCTCGTTGAGGTACATCTTGGCCACGCGGCGTGCGGTGTCGCCGGTGTTGTGGTCGTTCACGGTGTCAATCACCATGCTGTCGAGCACCTGCTTCATTTTGCTCTCGACTTCGTCTAGCAGCCTCTCCAATTCTCCGGGCTCAATGAATTCGGCGATGTTGTCGTTGGCGTGAAAACGCTTTCTGGCTGCGTTCAATCGTTCACGAATTTTGACGGAAACTGGGGTGCCCTCATCGGCATCGTTTAAGTTCATATGGCGGCGTAGTTGCTTTGGTATGAAAGCATGTTACCAGTCTTTAAATGTGAATGTATTTGATGTTTGGCCCTTATCCACACTGCGTAACCTGCTACTATTTTAATAGCGTCTACCCATGACAAACAGGAGCATTCGCACCCCTGCATATGCCAATTGATCCAAAACACGCTGCGCTAACGGTCGGCTGGCATAAAGTTTTGGCTGAACACGCAGCCCATGCTGTTGAATGGCGGCAAGCAGCCGCGCGTGCAGGTCGTGGGCAAATGACTCGTTTTGCGCCACCACGTTGGCCTCGCGGGCCAATTGCAGGCTTAGCGGGTCTAGGTTAGACGAGCCCACAGTCGCCCAATTCCCGTCGACGACTGCTACCTTGGCGTGTAAAAAACCACGCTGGTATTCATATATTTCCACACCAGCATCTAGCAATGCACCGTACAAAGGCCGAACTGCGTGGTACTGCATAAAGTACTCGTACCGTCCTTGCAGCAGCAACTGCACGCGCACACCGCGCCTGGCAGCATTGATCAGCGCATGGCGCAATTTCGCACCAGGTAAAAAGTAAGCATTGGCGATCACCACCTCCTGGTGTGCATCCGCAATGGCTTTGCGGTAAGCGCGCTCAATGCGGGTGCGGTTGCGCAAGTTGTCGCGCAGTACCAGTCCAGCCCGCACTGCAGTATGCTTGGTCCCCAGGGCAGAGCCATGGACGGCAGCGGCAATGGTTTGGGCAGCTTGATGGAAATGCATTTCACGTAACTGCCGTGTCGCTTGCAGTCGGGCCCAAAACTTCACCATAGCAGCGTGAACATCCGCCACCAGCGGCCCGGTAACACGCACAGCAAAATCAAAACGTGGTGACTCTAGCGCGCCGTAATTTGGGTCACTGTAGTCATCCAAAATATTGATGCCGCCACAAAATGCTACCAACTCATCCACAACACACAGTTTGCGGTGCATGCGCCGCCAGCGTCCCGGTATCAAAAGCCCCAAGCGCCCCAAGGGTGAAAACTGCCGCCATTGCACGCCTGATTGATCCCATCGCTGTTGCCAGTTCGATGGCACCAGCGGCGTGCCGATACCGTCCATCACCACATACACGGCAACGCCGCGCTGCGCTGCGTGGGCCAGCGCCTGGGCCACCAGCGTACCCGAGGCATCAAATGCAAAAATATAGGTTTCCAGGCGGACCTCACTTTGGCTCGCATCGATAGCCTCTACCAACGCCGGAAAGTAGGCCTTGCCACCGTCCAACAGCCATAATTGGTGGCCCGAGTACAAGGGCTGCTTGCTCATGCCAATCGGTCTGGGAGATTGAATTGGGCAATTAGCGGCAAATGATCAGACATTCGCCACCAAATTCGCCCTCGAGGCACTTCCAGCTTTTGGGGTGTCAGTCCTCGCGCAACCACATGGTCAAGTTGAACCAAGGGCAACCGTGAGGGAAACGTCGGCATCTTGGTTTGCTGAAATGCCCGTAACCCCATGGGTTCCAGGGTGCGTTGCACCCATGTACCTACGTCGTTGAAGTCGCCCGCCACAATCAACGGGGCATTCGCTGGTACTTCCCGTGCGATGAACTGCTGCAACTGTGCCAATTGGCGCACCCGGCTGGCACGTATCAGCCCTAAATGCACCACCACTACGTGCACCGAATGCCCCTCCACCAATACCTCGGAATGCAACAAACCGCGTTGCTCAAACCGGTGGTCTGACATGTCTTCGTGCTGATGCGCCACCACCGGCCAGCGCGACAACATGGCATTGCCATGCTCCCCATGTTTGGTGAACGCATTGGTGCGATACACCGCCTCGTATCCCTCAGGAGCCAAAAAATCAGCCTGCGGCATCTCTGGCCAATGCGCAAATTGATCAGAACCCCGGTGGTGTACTTTGCGAACCTCTTGCAAGCACACGATGTCGGCATCGAATTGCTCCACCGCATGCCCCAGGTTGTGAATTTCAAGCCGCTGGCGGGGGCCCAAACCCTGCACGCCTTTATGAATGTTGTAAGTAGCTACGCGCAATAGAGTCATGCGCCATCATGCCAGCCCTAACGCTAAGAAGCAAAGCGAGGTAAATGCAATATGGCCTCTGCATTGGAAGGCGAAAAACACCGCTCAGCAGCATCGCACCAAGGCAGCCAAATCTGCGAAATATGCTCGTCAGGGCTCAATACGACGGACAAGGGTTGAGGAACGCACAGACCAAAGACACGCTCTGTGTTTCGCACCACACCAAGCGCATAGCGATGCCGCCACTGGGGATAAATTTGATAGGAGTTTTCTAATCGCCAGTCTTGCAGCACATTGCCAGGAGCCAATGCATCAATGCCCGTTTCTTCCATCACTTCACGTACAGCGGTGGATGCAAAAGCCTCGTCTTCAAAGTCTTTTGAGCCCGTGACAGATTGCCAAAACCCGGGCGCATCCGCGCGCTCGATCAGCAGCACATCACGCTGGGGGGTGTAAATCACAACCAAGACGGACTGCGGGATTTTGAAAGGTCGAATCAAAAAATCTCCTTGCTGTCGGCTACAAGCATAAAAAAAGGCGCTACAAGAGCGCCCTTTCATTGTGCCGCACTGGCAAGTAGATCGATTACACGGACTTAACCAGGTCCGTATTGCGTAAGCGGATGTGAAGTTCGCGCAGTTGCTTTTCGTCGACCATACTGGGGGCCTGAGTCAGCAGACACTGAGCACGCTGGGTCTTGGGGAATGCAATCACGTCGCGAATGGACTCCGCACCGGTCATCATGGTAACGATGCGGTCCAGACCGAAGGCCAGACCACCGTGCGGAGGCGCACCGTATTGCAGGGCGTCGAGCAAGAAACCAAATTTGAGCTGGGCTTCTTCGGGCGTTATCTTAAGTGCATCGAACACTTTTTGCTGCACGTCGGCACGGTGAATACGCACCGAGCCGCCACCCATTTCCCAGCCGTTGAGCACCATGTCGTAGCCCTTGGAAATGCACTTCTCGGGGGCGGTGACCATCCAGTCTTCGTGGCCGTCTTTAGGCGCGGTGAAGGGGTGGTGTGTGGCAGTGTAGCGCTGTGCTTCTTCGTCAAATTCGAACATCGGGAAGTCCACGACCCACATCGGGCGCCAGGCTTTTTCGAACAAGCCATTGTTCTTGCCAAATGCGCTGTGGCCGATCTTGATACGCAGGGCACCAATGGCGTCGTTGACAATCTTGGCTTTGTCGGCACCAAAGAAAATCAGATCGCCGTCTTGCGCGCCGGTGCGCTCCAACACCGCGTTGAGCGCCGAGTCATGGATGTTCTTGACGATCGGACTTTGCAAACCATCGCGTCCTTTGGATAGGTCATTCACACGGATATAAGCCAGGCCCTTGGCCCCATAAATCTTGACAAACTCGGTGTAGGCATCGATCTCGCCACGGCTGATACCACCGGTCTCTTTAGAGCCACCGGGTACACGCAGTGCAACCACACGGCCGTTCTTCATGGTGGCAGCACCGCTAAACACCTTGAAGTCGACATCGGCCATCACATCGGTGACTTCGGCGAACTTCAGGTTCACGCGCAGGTCAGGCTTATCAGAACCATACAAGTGCATGGCCTCCTGGTACGTCATGACCGGGAATGCACCCAAGTCCACGCCAATGGTGTTCTTGAACACGGTGGTGATCATGCCCTGGAACATGTCACGGATTTCTTCTTCGCTCAGGAAAGAGGTTTCAATATCGATCTGGGTGAATTCGGGCTGGCGATCGGCGCGCAAGTCTTCGTCGCGGAAGCACTTGGTGATTTGGTAGTAGCGATCGAAACCCGCCACCATCAGCAGCTGTTTGAACAGCTGGGGCGACTGCGG
>JBEANP010000072.1:0-11031 GCA_041165385.1 Pseudomonadota bacterium
CTGCTGCTCACCCACGGCACAGCCACAGGCCGCGCACAGGGCAAGGCGCTGCTGCAAAACGGCGATCTGCAGGTCTGGCAACCGTGGGACACCGTGGGCGCGGTGACGCGGTTTGTGCAGCACTTTAAGCCACGCATGGGCCTGCTGATTGAGACTGAGGTATGGCCCAACATGGTGGCCACTTGCAAGCGCCTGCAGGTGCCTCTGTGTTTGGTGAATGCACGGCTCAGCGACAAATCGCTGCGCCAGGCCCTGCGCTTGCGCGGGCTTTCCAAACCCGCCTTTGCTGGCCTGCACGCTGTGTGGGCGCAAACACCTGAGGATGCGGCACGTCTGCAGCAGCTGGGTGCGCGCGTGCTGGGCAGCCTGGGTAATTTCAAATTTGATGCCACACCCGATACGATGCAACTCGCCCAAGGTGTGCAGTGGCGTGGTGCGCAAAGTAAACCGGTGGTGATGTTTGCCAGCTCCCGCGAAGGCGAAGAGCGCATGTTGATTGATGTTTTACGTGCTACTTTGCAGGGTGATTTGCAGGCTGCGATGGCCATCGCTTCTCAGTCAAATTTTGAATTAAATAGGCCGCTAGCCCCCATGCAGTCTTTGCAAGAAGCTATTAAAAATATAGCGAATGACGTGCAGTGGCTGATCGTGCCGCGCCATCCACAGCGCTTTGACGAAGTGGCGCGCTTGTTTGCAGAGGCTGGATTCAGCGTATCGCGCCGCAGCAGTTGGGGCGCGTTTCCTGTGGGCGCGGATGTGTGGCTTGGTGACTCACTGGGCGAGATGGCGCTGTATTTTGGCTTGGCCGATGTGGCGCTGTTAGGCGGCAGCTTTGCACCACTGGGTGGGCAAAACCTGATTGAGGCCGCTGCCTGTGGTTGTCCCGTGGTGATGGGGCCGCATACCTTCAATTTTGCCCAGGCGGCGGAGTTGTCGGTAGCGGGAGGGGCTGCATTTGAAGTACCAGATATCGCTGCAGCAGTCGATCAGGCCCGCGCTTTGGTTCAATCGGCAACCGATTTGGCGCAAGCCCATGCGGCCGCGCTGGCCCTGAACCAAGCCCACCGCGGTGCGGCAGAGCGCACGGCGATGGCGATTCACCAATTACTTGGCTAGTTGGGTGTTGATGGGCGCCAAGTCGTCAGCCGTTAGCGTGCCTGCAGCTTGGCGCAGCTTCAAGCCACCCAGCAGCACGTCGTAACGGGCTTTGGCCAGCTTGGCTTTGGTATCAAACAACTGGCTTTGGGAGTTGAGCACATCAATGTTGATGCGCACGCCCACCTGATAGCCTAGTTTGTTGGCATCCAGCGCGCTTTGACTGGAGGCCTCGGCAGCTTCCAATGCTTTCACTTGGCCCAGACCGGACTGGACGCCATAGAACGCGGTACGTGTGCCCTGCGCCACAGTCCGTTTGGTGGCTTCGAGGTCAGTGCGGGCTTTGTCTTCCAGCGCTAAGGTTTCCTTGATGCGGTTTTGGGTAGCGAAACCTGCAAACAAAGGCAGGTTAAAGCTTAGGCCTACGGTAGCCACATTGATGCGTGAATCTGCGATGGCTGTTGACGTGCCGTTGTTGTTGATCGCTGCGTAACTGCCGGTGAGGTCCAGCGTGGGCTTGTGACCGGCCTCGGCCTTGGTGGTTTCCAGTTTGGCTACTTCCAGTGCTACGGCCAATTGCTTGATGCCGGGGTGGTTGGCTTCTGAGTTGTCGACCCATATCGCGACGTTATTAGGCTCTACGACGGGTAACACAATAGGCGTGGTAAGGGCTTGGGGCGCTGCATTCACCAAACCGGTAAGTTGGTTGAGCGCCAATGTTTTGACCAACAAGTCGTTATCTGCGGCGAGTTCTTGTGCAATGACCAGGTCATAGCGCGCCTGCGCTTCGCGCGAGTCGGTGATAGTGGAGGTGCCCACTTCAAAGTTGCGCTTGGCGGATGCCAATTGCTCGGCAACCGCTGTTTTTTGGCTTTTGACGAAAGCCAAGTTGTCGGCGGACGCAAGCACATCGAAGTAGGCCTGACTGACTTTTACAATCAAATCCTGCTCGGCTTGCTTGAGTTGTGCTTGCGCCAATTCCACCTGCTTTTTGCCTTGCTCGTAGCTGGCCGCGTTGGCGGGGCGGTACAAAGGCTGCGATGCACTCAAGGTAGCGCTTTGTGCCCCATAGCCACGCTCAGTACCGGGCAATACCTCTTGGCTGCTGCGGCTCAATGCCGCACCCAGGTTTGCTGTGGGCAGCATCAGAGATTGGGCCTGATCTGCTTTGGCGAGATTGGCATTAAATTGCGATTTGGCCGACTGATAAGTCGCGTCAAACCCGAGCGCTGCGTTATACAGGTCCACTAGGCTTTGCGCTTGCACCGGCAGTGAACAAGTGCCCATTGCGAACACCAATGGAATTGCGCGCAGGGTGTAGGAGAAACAGGGGCGTGACATAGCAGTCTTTCGATTGAATTCAGTAGCGTGGAACTGTGGGGTCCACTTCAGCAGACCAGGCATTAATGCCCCCCGCAATATTGGCCACATGGGCAAAGCCGCGTGACTCTAAAAAAGCAGCCACCTGCATGCTGCGGCCACCATGATGGCACAGGCAGGCAATAGGCTGTTGGGGGTCTAGCTCGGCCAGGCGCGGGGGAACTACGCCCATGGGCACGGCTACCAAGTTAAAACCGTTGGCCGTGATGCTTGCGGTTTGCAATTCGTGTGGCTCACGCACATCCAGCACCACGGGCACGCCATGTTGGCGTGCAGCTTCAAGCCAGGTGGGCAGGTCTTTAGGGCGAACTTGGGCAATCATGGCGTTTTCCGATAAAACTTAGAACTGAAATTTGGATGGCTCGGGGAAGTTTTGCAGGCGAGGTGCGTCGCAATCCCAAGGCTGTGTGGTGCGGAAATCCGAAGTGCTGGTGCGTGTAATAAACGTGGCACACATCACGGGCTCATTGCCCACTACAGCGGCCAAACGCCCACCAACTTTGAGCATCTGCAATAGGGCTTGGGGTACTTCGGTCACCGAGCCACTGAGTACGATGACATCAAAGCTGCCATCAGCCTCGGTCAGCAGCGCGCCGTCAGCTTGCTTTACTTCCACATTTTGCACGCCAGCGTTACGCAAATTGGCGCGTGCAGTCTTGACCAAATCGGGATTAAGTTCAAGGCTGGTAACTTTGTGTGCGCGGTGCGCCAGCAGCGCAGTCATGTAGCCAGAGCCGGTGCCGATTTCCAATACGCTTTCATGGGGTTGCACGCCCACGTCTTGTAACAAACGCGCTTCCAAACGGGGCGCCAACATGCACTGGCCATGGCCCAAGGGTAGCTCAGTGTCCGCAAAAGCCAAGTCTTTGAAAGCTGCGGGTACAAAAGCCTCACGCTTAACGTTGGATAGCAACTCTAATATCGACAGGTCCAGTACGTTCCAAGGGCGAATTTGTTGTTCGACCATGTTGAAACGGGCTTGTTCAATGTTCATTTTGTATTCCATGGGGTATGTTTTTCAATTGCGGTGAATTTTAAGCGGCGGTGTTTTGCCCTACGCCCAGTTTGCGTTTTGCCCAATGTGCCAGGTCATCCATATAGCAATAAACCACTGGCACCACCACCAAGGTCAGGAGTGACGATGTAATGACACCACCAATGACTGCCTGACCCATGGGGGCACGCATCTCCGATCCTTCAGTCAGGGCAAAGGCCAACGGCACCATACCAAAAATCATGGCCAGTGTGGTCATCAAAATGGGGCGCAGGCGCACTTTGGCGGCCATTAACAGCGCCTCAGAGCGCTCCATGCCGTCTTCACGCGCACGGATGGCAAAGTCCACCAACAAAATAGCGTTTTTGGTTACCAAGCCCATCAGCATCACTACGCCAATCACAGAGAACATCGATAACGTAGAGTTGAATATCATGAGTGCCAGCACCACCCCAATTAGCGTAAGTGGTAGGGCTGTCATTAAGGCCAATGGTTGTAAAAAGCTTTTGAACTGGCTGGCCAGAATCATGTAAATGAACACCACTGCGAGCACCAAAGCGGAGATGGCGTAGCCAAATGCCTCGCCCATGTCTTTGGTTGAGCCGCTGAACTTGTAACTGTAGCCCGGAGGAAGGTCAATCGCATTCATGGCTTTGGTGATGTCTGCAGACACTTCACCTGCAGATCGGCCTGAAACGTTAGCGCTGATAGCGACTTCGCGGGTCAGGTCACGGCGGTTGATTTGGTTGGAGCCTGTGCTCTCACGCACCGTCGCCACTTGGTTTAGCCGCACCACGCGTGGGCTGCCATCGGTATTGCTGCCCACGGTGAATGGCAGTTGGCTCAAGTCTTGTGCTGCGTTACGCGCTCCAGGTGCCAGGCGCACATTGACGTCGTAGGTCTGGTCGTCGGGCGCGCGCCAGTTGCCGACGGTTTGGCCTGCGACTAGCGTACGCAGCGCGGTGCCGATTTGGACCACACTCAGGCCCAGGTCGGATGCCACATCGCGCCTCACTTGTACATCCAGCGTAGGCTTGTTGGGCTTAACTGTCGAGTCCAAATCCACCAAGCCGGGAATGGTGCGAATCGAGTCCAGCGACACCTGTGTAAGACGCTGTAACTCGGCAGTATCCGGGCCTTGGATCGAGAACAAGACCTGCTTTTGGCCACCCACCGAATCGAGCAAACCTACATGGGTAACTGTAATGCCGGGCACTTGACTCAGGCGATGCCTCAGCACTACCGACATTTGGTCCACGCTGAGGCTGCGCGCCTTGCGGTCCACCAAACGAATGTAAATGTTTGCGTACATCTTGCCCTGCGCATTGCCAGTGTTGATGGTGGACAGGGTGTACCGCACCTCAGGGAATTCACGAATGATCGCTTCCACCTGCCGTGCTTTTGTTTCCGTTACTTCAAGCGATGACCCGACCGGAGTGTTGAAACTGAGATTGGTTTCAGAAAAATCTGACTTGGGTACAAACTCTGTACCCAACAGTGGCACCATCAAAAGACTGGTTACGAAAATAACCACCGCCACCGCCACAGTGGCTAGTTTGTGACGCAAAGCCCAGCCCAAAATAGTTTGGTAACCATCGGCCAGCGATTCTGTGGCTTGATCGAACCACCCCGTTACACGGCCAATGGTTTTGTCGTAAAGGGTCACAGGTGCGTGGTGTTTGCCATGCGCTTCGATGCTGGGGTCGTGCCAGATGCTCGACAGCATGGGGTCCAGCGTAAAGCTGACAAACATCGAAATCAGCACCGCCGCAACAATGGTGATTCCAAACTCGTGGAAAAACTTGCCGATGATTCCGCCCATAAAGCCAATGGGCATAAACACTGCCACGATGGACAGCGTGGTAGCCAGCACGGCCAGGCCAATTTCTTGGGTGCCGTCCAGCGATGCTTGGTACGCCGTTTTGCCCATTTGCACATGGCGAACAATGTTTTCGCGCACCACAATGGCATCGTCAATTAGCAAGCCCACACACAAGCTTAGCGCCATCAAGGTAATCATGTTGATGGTGAAGCCAAACATGTTCATGAACAAGAACGTGCCTATCAGCGCGATGGGCAAGGTCAGGCCGGTAATAACGGTAGAGCGCCATGAGTTCAGGAACAAAAACACAATCAGCACGGTGAGCGCAGCACCTTCTATCAGGGTGCGACGCACGTTTTCTACCGATACCCGAATTTGGCGCGATCCGTCAGTAATTTGCTCTAGCCGCACGCCAGGGGGCAGCTGCTTTCGCATCTCTGCCAATGTTTTTATTAAGCCATCTACCACCGCAATGGTGTTTTCGTCTTGCGACTTTTGTACGTTCATCAGCAGGGTGCGCTGACCGTTGTAAAGCGCCAATGTTTCTACTTCTTGTGCGCCATCGGCAACACGGGCTACTTGGTCTACGCGCACAGCAGCGCCGCTTTTACGGGCAACAATAATCTTGCCAAAATCTTCGGGGCGCTGCATGCGGGCAGCGATTTGAATTACACGTTCTTGCTCCAGCGAGCGGATGTTGCCCACCGGCAAGTCTTGGTTTTCGTTGCGTACTGCTGATACGACTTGATCGGGCGTGACGCCAAACGACTCCAGTGCTTTGGGATCAAGATAAATGTTGATTTCGCGTTTGGTGCCGCCCACCAAGGTGACAGAACCCACGCCGCGCACATTCTCCAGCTTGCGCTTGAAGTTCTGTTCCGCCCAGTTGGTTAGTTCTACCGGGCTTAGGGCTTTGCCATTGGTGCCGGTTGCGTCGGGCAGTACCGCCACAGACCAAATGGCGCGGGCAGACGGGTCAAAGCGCAGCACGCGCGGCTCTTTTACTTCGGTGCGCAATAGCGGTTTGACGGCAGCCACTTTTTCGCGTACGTCGTCGGCGGCTTTACGCCCATCAATGTGCAAGCCAAACTCAATAACGACGACACTTTGACCTTCATAGCTGCGTGACGTGAGTGCATTGATGCCGGCGATGGAGTTAACGCCCTCTTCAATTTTTTTGGAGACTTCGCTCTCCACAATTTCAGGCGATGCGCCAGGGTAGTCGGCAATCACAACCACTACGGGAAAGTCGATGTTGGGAAACTGATCGACCTGCAGGCGCTGCAGGGAAAACAAGCCCAGGACCACCAGAGCTAACATGACCATGGTGGCAAAAACTGGGTTTTGCAGGCTAACGCGTGTAAACCACATTTATTGCGTACCTTGTTTGCGTTTGATTTGCGTGCCTTCGCGCACAAGCCCCACCGTGCCAGTCAGAATTTCGCTGCCTTGCGCAATGCCGCCGACTTCCACCATGGCTTGCCCCATGGCTTCGCCGCGTAGACCCAGGGTCACAGGCGCGTGCACCAGTTGCCCATCTTTAAGCCACTGCACATAAGGCCGTGGCTTGTCAGTACGCACTGCGCTCAGGGGGACAGCCAATGAATCGACTGTGCCGGTTGCCAATGTGCCTTGGGCAAACAGGCCTTGCCGCAGTCCAGGGTTGCCTGCGATAGATAAATACACCAGCACGGCCCGGCTACCTGATATAGCGGTCGGGTTGATTCGAACCACTTTTGCAACGAGGGGTTTGGCTGCGCCCTCAACAGTCAGCTGCGCCTGTTGTTCTACTTTGATGTTCATAGAGTCAGCTGCAGTCAGGCTGGCTTCTAGTTCCAGGCGGCTGGCGTCTACGATTTCTATCACTCTGGCGTCGATGGCTATGCGCTCACCGGGTTGGGTCAGACGTTGGGCTACCTGGCCTGAGATGGGGGCACGCAGCACGGTGTCGTCCAGCGCTTTGGTAGCTACGTCCGCACCCGCGAGTGCCGCTTGGTAATTGGCTTGCGCTGTGGCCAATGAAGCCAGCGAAGTATCAAGCGCCGTTTTGGAAATGAAGCCTTGGTCGACCAGTGAGCGGTTGTTGTCAAAGCTACGTTGGGCGATATCAATTTGCGCTTTGGCGCTTAGGGCTTGTTGTTGCGTTTGGCGCACGCGCGCTTCGTATTCGGTGGGGTCCACTTTTGCAATGACCTGTCCAGCTTGGACAAAATCACCTTCGCGCACCGTCAGGCCCTGCAACTCACCAGCAACCCGGGCTTTGACAAAGGCGGAGTTTACGGCTTTGAGAGGGCCAGATATTTCTAAGCTTTGAGACATTTGCAGGCGTTTGATCGTTACTACATCGGTGGCTGCAAATTCCAAACTGGCTTGTTTCTTCAGGGTCGCCTGCTGTGCCTCAAGTGCCTCTTTAGTCGCTTTACGCGCTGACAGGGCCCGCAGCGCACCGCCACCCAGAGCCACGATTACCGCGGCGATAACAATCCATTTAATCCAGCGTTTCATGTTGGTTGCGTGTAGAAATTAAGAGGTAAGTGTTCGAGGCACCGAGCACAATCCATGCAGCAAAGTGTCGACCTGCATAGCAATGTACTCAAGTGGGTCCAATTTTGCTTGGGGGTCAGACCATTGACCCGGAGCGTGCTGTGCCATCGACAGAAACAGCATAGGTGCCAATACCAAATAGGCTGCATATTTCATGTCCACATCGCGAAACTCACCACTTGAAATGCCGCGTTGCAGAATGCGACGAATCAGTTCGTCACCCGGGCGAATTACTTCAGTGTCGTAAAAATTGGCTAGCTCAGGAAAATTCAGCCCCTCACTCATCATTAGCTTGGAAATGCCTGATGCTTTGGTGGAGCCTACGCGCTCCCACCAACTGGTCATGCAATAGCGCAGCAATTCAGCGCTGCTGCCTCGGTAATGCTGCAGTTCGTCACTCCACTCCGAAAATCGGCCCGAGATGTTTTCGCGCACCACTGCTTTAAAAAGTTCTTCTTTGCTAGGGAAGTACAAAAACAAGGTGCCCTTGGACACACCTGCCAATTTGGCAACTTCTTCCACACGCGTGGCTGCATAACCCTTCTCTACAAATAGCGACAGCGCTGCAGCCAGAAGCTCGCCGGGGCGAGCTTCTTTGCGGCGTTCGCGCTTGGCCCGGACGTGGGCGGCTAATTCGCACAATGTGATGGTGGCCATGAAAATTACTGACTGATTGGTTATTAGTGTAACTTTGTTAATGGCACGTTGTCAATGCATGCAAAGCCCTTAGCCACTGTATTGCGGCGCTCTTACCTTAAGATGGCGTCGTAGGTTCAATTTAAAGTCGTTATTTAAACGGAGTTATTGGATGTCAGAAACTTTGCGCACGATCACCCTAGGCGGAGGTTGTTTTTGGTGCACCGAAGCAGTTTTTGTCCAAGTGCGTGGCGTGGTGGATGTGGAATCTGGGTATTGCAATGGCCGAATGCAGCAGCCTAGTTACGAAGACGTTTGTACCGGCACCACCGGCCATAACGAAGTGGTCAAGCTGGTGTATGACCTGTCGCACATCAGTACTCGCGAAATATTGGAAATATTTTTTGTCATTCATGATCCAACCACACTGAATCGCCAGGGTAACGACACTGGAACCCAATACCGCAGCGGTGTTTACTATTCTGACGCAGAGCAGCTGTCGGTAGCGCAAGAGGTAATGGCAGAAATGAGCACCAGTGGGTTATACGATCGACCCCTGGTCACAGAGGTGGTGCAGCTGAGCAATTACTGGCCTGCTGAAGACTACCACCAGGATTTTTTTGCACGCAATCCGCACCAGGGTTATTGCGTTTCGGTGGCCGCTCCCAAGGTCGCAAAGTTTCGCAAAACATTCCAGCGATTGCAAAAAGCGTAAATTTGACACGCGAGTAGGTTAAATTACGGCGTGCTCAACAAATCAAGCCCTCCCTCTCTGTTTTCCAAGCTGGCAAACATCATGCGCAGTCCGTCGTCTCGGCGCACTGATTCGCGTGACACGGAGCCGTCAAGACACAGTGACTTGGACACAAAAATACTGCGCGAGCGCATCGAGTCCAAGCGGCGTGATGATGGCATTCGGCGCAAAGAGTTCAACTACTTGAGACAAATGCTGGTTAAGCGCCAGTTGGCCACCGCGGGGCACATTGCGACATCAACTTTTCAAGGCAGTTCTAGTTTTAGTCAGGTTGATCGCCGGCTAATTAACAGAGCGGCAACGGTTAAAAAAATTGATGCCATTGAGGCTTCTATGGCCGAGCAGTGGATACGACGGAAACAACCGGCAACAGAAGCGCCTAGGCTGACCGACTCCATACGCAGACATACACCGCAGTTTCAGGCAGCGGTGGCGCTGAAAGCCCCGTCAGTACCCCCATCCACTGTTGTTACCCAGCTTAAGGCTGATAAGAGTTTCGACTTCGACCTCGACTTTACGGGCCTTCCTAGTGACCTGACTGCCATGAGCGCCACATCTCCCCGTGTGGTCGAAGTCGAGGGAATTCCGGCGCTACAAACAGCAGCCATGCGTTTTGCGGAGGGCGATATTGCCGCAGCCCAGTCGGCGCTGCAGGCGGTTATTCAGGACGATTCGTCCCCACTACATGCCATTGACCAGTGTGCGCTGGCTTTGGTAGATATGTACCGAGGGCAGGGCGATGCTGCGCGCTTTGATGCCGTAGCGATTGATTACGCTCAGCGCTTTGGGCGATCAGCCCCTGAGTGGTATTCCGTGCCGCAATTGCTGGGTCACGCAGCGCCGCAGTCCACGCGCCGCAGTACCCTGCGCGATGACAGTGTATGGACGTGTCCGCCGTTACTAGATACTGATGCGGTGACGAGGCTGGCTGCCTCGCAAAACGTGCGCGATACCCGCATGGTCAATTGGGAGCAGTTGCAGTCTGTGGATCAAGATGCTGTAACGCCCCTTACAACTTTATTGGCCCAATGGAGCAAGCAGACTGCCAAGATAATGTTCGATGGTTTGAGCGTTTTAAATGCGGTGTTGCAAGCATCGACGCCCATGAACGATCGACAGGTCGCCCCTGAGCGTTGGCTACTTCGGTTGGAGGTACTGCGCTTGCAGGGTCTGAACGAAGACTACGAAACGATTGCAATGGACTACTGCGTTACCTACGAAGTGTCTCCTCCGAGCTGGAGTGCGCCCATCAGCGTGTGCGACGTCATCACGCCAGAAACACAGGCCAACAGTATTCTTCCTGACATGGACGACGCTGCCCCATCGGTGCAGCAAGGCGCAAGCGGCTTCGGTATCTCTGGTGAGTTGGTTTTGCAGGGCGAGTTGCTCGGCGATGCAGCCTTGGCTATCGAGCAGGTAATGGCCAATGTGCACCCGGGCGACCCTATCGTCATTGATTGCCACAACCTTATTCGCGTTGATTTTGCTGCTGCCGGGCGCCTACTCAATTGGTTGGCCCAGAATGAGGGGGCCCATCTGCTGGTGGAGTTCGTGAATGTGCCTCGGCTTGTTAATGTGTTCTTTCAGGATATGGGTATTTCTGAGTTTGCCGAAGTGTCGGTTTCGCTCAAATAAATTTGTCGTGATTCAAACCCGTGCATTGGAATACGCCTACCCAGGCAGCGCGACGTTGATTTTTCCTGATGTCGATGTTGCCCAAGGCGCGGTGCTATTGCTTAGTGGGCCGTCAGGCTGCGGTAAATCTACCTGGCTAGCGCTGGTTGCAGGTCTGGTTGCGCCGGCATC
>JBEANP010000073.1:0-10992 GCA_041165385.1 Pseudomonadota bacterium
AATGCCAGCTTCCTCCAAACGCTGCGCCACCTGGTCAGCCGTCAATGGCGCAAAGGCTTGAAGAATCAATGTTGAAAGCTCTTGGCGCTGTGCACTGCGCTTGGCATTGGTGGAAAAGCGCTCTTCCCCAGCCAAATCGGGCTGCAGCAATACCTTGTCGCAAAACACTTTCCATTCACGCTCGTTTTGCAGGCCCAGCATGACGGTTTTACCATCACCCGCCGCGAATGGTCCATAAGGGTAAATCGTGGCATGGCTGGCTCCCGTGCGTGGCGGTGGGGTCGCACCATCGAAGGCGTAATACAGCGGATAGTTCATCCACTCGCCCAATGACTCCAGCATGGAAATATCAATTCGCTGACCCTGGCCTGTTTGTTGGCGGTGCATAAGCGCGGCCATGATGTTGGTGTAGGCGTACATGCCAGCGGCGATGTCGGCAATCGACGGCCCGGCCTTGGATGGCGTGTCGGGTGTACCCGTAACGGACACAAAGCCTGCCTCACTTTGAATCAAAAGGTCATAGGCCTTCTTGTCGCGGTAAGGGCCGTCAGCGCCATAGCCCGAGATATCACACACAATAATTCCCGGCTTTACTTGGGATAGCGCCTCAAACGACAGCCCCAACCGCGCAGCCGCACCCGGTGCCAAATTTTGAACCACCACATCGGCTTCTTCCACAATTAAACGCATCAAAATCTTCTGTGCTTCGTCGTGCTTTACATCCAGCGTAAGGCTTTCCTTGGAGCGATTGGTCCAGACAAAATGGGATGCCAAGCCAAGCACCCGTTCATCGTAGCCGCGCGCAAAGTCGCCCACGCCGGGTCGCTCGACTTTGATGACTCTTGCACCCATGTCAGCCAGTTGACGGGTGGCAAACGGAGCTGCGATGGCGTGCTCCAGGGTGACGACGGTGATGCCTTTGAGTGGTTGCATAGTGACTCTTATTGCGAAAAACTACGAGGACTACTAGGCAAGGATGGCGGTGGCATCCATGGTGAGCCAACCTTCGTGGTCACGCCCCCACAGATGAATGGATTTGCCGTCCGCGCTAGGTTGCCCATGCACTGAAAATGGATGAATATCAAACGTGGCGCGAACGGCCTTGAATTCAAACTTGGCCACCTGCGCACTGGGCATATGGCGGCGAAGCAAATCCATCAGCAATGTTGCTATCAGCGGACCATGCACGATAAGGCCTGGATACCCCTCAACCTCGGTCACGTACTTTCGGTCATAGTGAATTCGGTGGCCATTAAACGTGAGCGCCGAGTAGCGAAATAGCAGTACATCATCGGGCACCATGCGGCGTTCCCAGATGAACTCGCTGGGCGCAACCACTGGCGGCGGCGCAATATCGTCTGGCCTGGCGGCGTCGCGGTAAACAATGTTGTGGTGCTCGGTTAGCGCCACGCTCTGCGCGCCATTGCGCCGGATTTCGTGGCGCACTTTTACAAAAATCAGGTTGCCTGAGCGGCCGGATTTCTCTTTGACGTCGATGATGGTGGACGTACGCGCCAAGGCATCCCCAACCAGTAGAGGCTCGTGGAACTGAAAATCACTTCCCGCCCACATGCGCCGAGGCAGCGGTACCGGCGGTAAAAACCCACCGCGCTTGGCGTGCCCATCGGCACCAATTTCAGACTGCGTATAAATCGGCAAAAAGTACAGCCAATGCCATAAATAAGGCAACGCAGTACCAGCAGCTGGCCGCTGTTCCTGGGCCTGTTCAGGCCAATCCAACGTTGCAGCTAGCGCTGCATAAGGCGTTGCAGTGGCGATGTCATTGACGATCTCGCTGCGTCCAACCCAGTCTTGAAAATTCATGAATTTACTTCCGTTTTTTGTGCGACCAAGTGCTCATTCAATCTTGATCTTTGCAGCTGTCACCACAGTTTTCCAATGCCCAACTTCTTTTTGTACAAATGACTTCAGTTGCTCGGGTGTACCGGTTTCCACCTCTGCCCCCTGGTCTTCAATGCGCTTTTCGTTGGCAGGATCGTTCAGAACCGCATTCATTTCTTTGTTCAGCCGTTCGATTACAGCCTTGGGCGTTTTGGCAGGTGCAAACATGGCATACCACTGAGACATGTTGACATTGGCAATGCCCTGCTCTGCCAGTGTAGGCAGGTCAGGCATGACACGTGAGCGCTTTTCACCGGCAATGCCAATCGCCTTGAGTTTGCCGCCTTTGACTTGCGGAAACGCGGTGAACAGGCTGGGAAACATGTATTGCGTGTTGCCCGCAATGGTGTCCACCACGGCAGGGGCTGAGCCTTTGTAGGGCACATTCACCACATTGAGCCCGGTGGACAAATTGAATAGCTCACCCGTGAGGTGGGGCGCAGTGCCGGTGCCTGCAGTGGCATAGCTGTACGCATCGGGCTTGGTTTTGATGAGTTGCACGAGTTCTTTGACATTTTTGGCCGGAATCGCACTATTGATCACCATGACGGTTGGCGATGCTGCCACCATGCCAATGGCCTCGAAGTCAGCCACTGGGTCGTACTTGAGCTTTTGCAGTGCTGGGTTGATGCCATGCGTGGCAATGTAGCCAAACATAATCGTGTACCCATCTGGCGCAGCACGCGCCACGAACTCGGCGGCAATAGCCCCATTGGCCCCTGCTTTGTTTTCGACGATGACAGGCTTACCCAAGCGAGTAGCAAGCCCTTGCCCAATGATGCGAGCCATGGCGTCATTGGCACCGCCCGCTGCCGTTGGCACAACGATAGTGATGCCTTTTTCGGGCCAAGTCTGTGCTTGTGCTGTTAAACACACTGCAATCAGCGCGACAAAAGTAACGGTCATACGGCGCGCGATAGCGGCGACGGGTGTAGTCATGCGTGTCTCCGGGTTTTGTTATTGGTGCGGATGATGCAAGACGACATCGTTTCTGTTAAGTGCAACTTTTGATACGATTAATGCATGCCACGCATTAATTTTGACCTACAGCAACTGCAAGCCTTTGTGGCTGTGGCTGACCGCGGCAGTTTTCGCGAAGCAGCGGAACACATTCACCTGTCTGCCCCGGCACTGAGCCGTCGCATAGACAAGCTGGAAAAAATTCTGGGTGTGCGTCTGTTTAACCGCACCACGCGAGAAGTTGAGCTCACCGCGCTGGGGCGCGTGTTTCTTGAGCGAGCCCGCAGCGCGCTGGATGATCTAGAGGCTGCCATGCTGGGCATTGATGACATAGCCGGAACCCGCGTCGGCCGAGTCACCGTGGCCTGCGTTCCGTCGGCAGCGATTCACTTTTTGCCAACTGCAGTTCGCACCTTTTCTGAAAAGTACCCGGCCATTCGCATCCGTGTGATTGACGAAGCTGCTGGACAAACGCTCAACAGCGTCGCTACGGGCGAGTGCGACTTTGGCATCAGCTTTATGGGCAGCCAAATTCCTGGTGTGGACTTTGAACCGATTCACACCGATCCTTTTGTATTGGCCATGCCCAGCAACCACCCTTGGGCCATCCGCAAGTCACTCTCTTGGGGTGACCTACATAGTGAACGCCTGATTTCTGTAGCCCGCACTAGCGGTAACCGCCAGTTGCTGGACGATGCCCTTGCCAAGGCGGGCCAAAATCCCAGCTATGTATTTGAAGTCAGCCACATTGCTACGCTGTTGGGGATGGTGGAGGCGGGGTTGGGGCTGGCGGCAGTGCCTCGGCTGGCATTGCCCAGCGCACACACGTCGCTCATTGGCGTAACGCTGCGAGAGCCTGCGGTAGCCAGACAACTGGGCCTGGCCACCCGCCATGGGGCCACACTCAGCGCGCCATCGCAGGTTTTTTACGATCACTTGCGCGCGGCCTTGCTATCACGTAAATAATTTAGCTATAAAAAAAATAGCTACGTACGCATGCCAGACTTGGGCTACAGGTCTATTTGACATAAATTTCTTGGCTGTAGCCCAAGGTAAAATAGAAGTTATGACAAAGCAAAGAATCGTCGTCGGACTCAGTGGCGGGGTGGACTCCGCTGTGACCGCACACCTGCTCAAGCAACAAGGGCATGAGGTGGTGGGCATCTTCATGAAGAACTGGGAAGACGATGACGACAGCGAATACTGCTCGTCCAACATCGACTTTGTAGATGCTGCAGCCGTGGCAGACGTAATTGGCATTGAAATAGAGCACGTCAACTTTGCTTCCAACTACAAAGACCGGGTCTTTGCCGAGTTTTTGCGTGAATACCAAGCAGGTCGCACACCCAACCCCGATATTTTGTGCAACGCCGAGATTAAGTTCAAAGCCTTTTTAGACCACGCCATGCGCTTAGGTGCCGAGAAGATAGCTACCGGACATTACGCTCGCGTGCGCAGCATGAGTGCTGACACTGGCCTGCGCTATGAGTTACTCAAAGGTCTGGACCCCGCCAAGGACCAAAGCTACTTTTTGCACCGCCTCAATCAAGCGCAATTGTCCAAAACCTTGTTCCCAGTAGGTGAGTTGCACAAGACCGAAGTGCGGCGGATTGCCGAAGACATGAAACTGCCCAACGCCAAGAAGAAAGACTCCACCGGCATTTGCTTTATTGGCGAGCGGCCTTTCCGCGAGTTTTTAAACCGATATATCTCCAAAGAGCCAGGCCCCATTAAGAACGCCAAGGGCCAAACCATAGGCGAGCACGTCGGGCTGTCGTTTTACACCTTGGGCCAGCGGCAAGGTCTGGGTATTGGGGGGCTTAAAGCCAAGGGAGCGCAAAAAGGCGGGGGCGAACATGCACCTTGGTTTGTGGCCCGCAAAGACATGCAAGGCAACACCCTGTGGGTAGTACAAGGGCACGACCACCCCTGGCTGCAGTCCATGGCGCTCGATGCGCAAGACCCAAGCTGGGTGGCTGGCTTTGCACCCACGGCTGGCGCCGTGGCGGCCAAAACGCGCTACCGGCAAGCGGATGCTGCGTGCACCGTGGGCGGTGCTGATGGTGGTGGCCTAAACGGCGCAGCCTTTTCATTGCGGTTTAGTCAGCCGCAATGGGCGGTCACACCGGGGCAGTCAGCTGTAGTGTATGACGGTGAGGTATGCCTTGGCGGCGGCGTGATTGCCTCAGCCCATGCGGGCTAACAGTGTTTCCAAGTCTTTAAGTAGTCCGCGCTGAATAAGTATAAAAACTACCCTTGCGGTTTCAATTGAGAATATGATTTTTTTGGTTTTTCGACTTCTCACGCCGTCGCGTCGCTGCAGTCGTGTACTTGGTTTGCTACTGATAACATAGCTAAGTTGGTGAAATCAGTCACCCCACATACACACTTCAATCTCAAGCTTATGTTTTATGTAACTCGCGATTCGCACGGCACGATTGAAACCGTAAGCAAGCAACCAGCCGCGGGGCGCGAAGCATTAGACGATGAACACCCAGAATTAGTTAATTTTTGGGGTGGTATTGCGACTGAGCCCAATTTTGGATCTGCAGATGCTGAGTTTGTACGTGTGCTGGAAGACCTGATCGACACACTAATTACTAACAACGTAATCCGCCATACAGACTTACCGGCTGCCGCACAGCACAAGCTTGTCTTGAGAAGAGGCTTACGAAATGAGATGCAAGGCGCATTAAATTTGCTTGATGGCGACGACCAAATTCTTTAAACATGCCAACACCCCCGTCCGAGGCGAGCGCTTCAATAGAAAATCCACACTGGCGCCTAGGTGAGCATGCTGGGCACTTTGATCCCCTACTCGAAAGTATTGTTGCAATTGCGCAAATTTTTGGCACCGCTACCACGTCGCAAGCACTGTCTTCGGGACTCCCGCTTGAAAACAATTTAGTCACACCTGCACTACTTCCAAGAGCAGCGGCACGTGCTGGGTTGACTGTTCGCTTGGCACGTCGAAAGTTAGAACAATTACGTCCAGCGCTCTTGCCAGTCATATTGCTTTTGCACGACAAGCAAGCCTGCATACTTTTGGAGTGGCTCGACGATGGGCAAGCAAGGGTCCGTTTTCCAGAAAATGGAGCGTCATGTGACGTACTAAGCCGCGAAGCTCTGGAATCGCAATATGCCGGTATTGTTTTTTTTATCCGGCCAGTTTTCAACTTTGACCAAAGATCACCTGAAATTGGAAATACCAAAACAAGACATTGGTTTTGGGGAGTTGTTCTTCAAAATTGGAGGCTGTACCGCGATTCATTGCTTGCAGCATTGCTTATTAATTTGTTTGCATTGGCGTTACCCATGTTTTCCATGACTGTGTACGACCGTGTGGTTCCAAACAGGGCTGAAGAAACTCTTTGGGTATTGGCCGTCGGTGTCCTGCTCATGATGTTGTTCGACATGATCCTGCGTGTTATGCGGGGCTACATTCTTGATACAGCCGGAAAGCGCATAGACGTAACGTTATCGTCAAAAATCATGGAGCGGGTACTAGGCTTACGCATGGCCGATCGCCCCGCATCTGTTGGCTCATTTGCAGCCGGCCTGCGCGCTTTTGAATCTGTAAGAGACTTTATTGCGTCCGCGTCGGTCACGACCCTTGTTGACTTGCCTTTTGTGCTTGTCTTCTTACTGGCTATAGGTTGGATCTCTCCGTGGCTGCTTATCCCGCCAATCGTATGTATCGTGATTTTGTTGGTCGCCTCACTGGTGGTTCAACAAAAAATGCAAGAGTTGGTTGAGTCATCTCACCGAGCTAACTCTCAGCGCAATGCAACTCTAGTCGAAAGCCTTGTGGGTATTGAAACTATCAAATTTATGGTTGCAGAAAGTAGCTTCCAGAGAAAGTGGGAGCACTCCACGGTATTTCTTGCGCAAACCAGTACAAAAACCAAGCTTCTTTCATCTGTGACCATGAATTTGGCGCAGACTTTGCAACAATTGGTTTCGGTAGCTATGGTGATAGTCGGTGTTTACCTTCTTATTGACAACCAAATAAGTATGGGGGGAATTATTGCCGCGTCCATGTTGGCGGGACGGGCGCTAGCACCGTTCGGACAGATAGCCGGCTTGCTACTTCAATACCAAGGCGCTAAAAGTGGTTTGGCATCTGTTGACGGGCATATGCAGACCCAGCCAGAGCGCGCAGATGAATCTAAGTTTTTACATCGAACCGGATTTCAGGGAGCCATCGAATTCAAAAATGTTAGTTTCACCTACCCCGGACAACAACAAAGTGTATTGAACAATATATCTTTTAAGCTAAAAGCGGGGGAGAAAGTTGCCTTTATTGGCCGTGTTGGATCCGGAAAATCAACTATCCAACGTCTGATACTTGGGCTGCACCAACCGACGCAGGGTTCTATTCTTATAGATGGCATCGATCTGCGTCAGATCGATCCAGCCGAACTTCGCCGTGCTGCAGGCTTTGTGCCTCAAGATGTAAGCTTGTTTTACGGAACACTCAAAGAAAACATTACGCTTGGGGCGCCATTTGCCAATGATCAAGATGTTTTATCGGCGGCGTTACTTGCTGGGGTTACGGATTTTGCGAATCGCCACCCCCAGGGGTTTGACATGGCAATCGGTGAGCGCGGTGAGTCATTGTCAGGTGGCCAACGACAAGCAGTAGGTATTGCGCGCGCTGTTCTAAACGACGCACCTATCCTTCTACTTGATGAACCCAGCAGTGCCATGGATCATCAAAGCGAAGACGCGCTAAAGGCCCGTTTAAAAAGTTTCAGCCAAGGAAAGACTGTCGTTTTAGTTACCCACCGAACATCTTTGTTGGAGTTGGTTGATAGGCTTATCGTAATTGACAGCGGGCAAATCATGGCCGACGGCCCAAAAACCCAAGTTGTAGAAGCACTCCAAAGTGGCCGCATCGGCAAGGTTGCGGAATGAAAAACAGATGGCTCCCCAGTTTTACTGTAGCAACCTGGACTAGGTTCTATTCTTGGATTTCTAGACGACTTGACCCCGCACTTACCGCCTTTGCCGGTAAGCAAAACGAACAAGATTCAGATTTTGACTCTAACGCAGATTGGGCCATTTCAGAACATACTCCCAAGGGGGCTCGGATAGTTGTTTGGGTCAGCGTTGTCTCAATATTTGTTCTTGTTTTTTGGGCTGCATTTGCCGAACTTGATGAAGTTACTCGAGGTGAAGGCAAAGTCATCCCAACTAGACAAATTCAAATACTCCAAAGCCTAGATGGGGGTATTGTCTCGGAGATATTGGTGCGAGAGGGTCAAACCGTTAAAACGGGCGACTTGCTCCTCAAGGTGGACCCTACTCGAATGGTGTCCAGTTTGCGCGAAAATCAATCGCAGTATTTGTCTCTATTGGCAAAGGCTGCACGCTTAAGGGCGCTTGCCGAGGGTGCCCGCTTTATCGCCCCGGAACTTGTAATGAAACAAGCACCAGAAATTGTGGAACAAGAGCGTGCTTTGTATGAGTCACGCCGCGCGGAATTAGACGCCACCATTGGAGTTGCAAAGCAGCAGTCATCGCAAAGGTCCCAAGAATTAATCTCGGTTCGCGCCAAACGCGAGCAAGCAAGCCAGAGTTTCACACTAACAGCGCGCGAATTAGAACTTACAAAGCCCTTGGCTAAAACAGGGGCTGTTTCTGATGTTGAACTTCTTCGCTTGGAGCGTGACGTTGCACGCTACCGAGGCGAACGCGACAGCGCAAATTCAGATATCCCTCGCTTGGAATCGTCTGTTGCCGAGGCAAACAGGAAAATACAGGAGGTTGAGCTTAGTTTTAGAAACACTGCAAGATCTGAATTGAGCGAAGCAAACGCAAAGTTGAGCGCGTTATCAGAGGGAAGTACGGCACTGGAGGACCGGGTTAAGCAAACAGAAATACGGTCACCCGTTAACGGGACCGTAAAGCAATTAAAAGTCAATACCGTCGGCGGCGTTGTACAGCCTGGTCGCGATGTAATAGAGCTAGTGCCGTCAGATGATGCCTTGCTATTAGAGGCGCGTATATTACCAAGGGACATAGCATTTCTTCGCCCTGGGCAGAAGGCATTGGTTAAATTTACAGCATACGACTACGCAATTTATGGGGGGCTTGATGCAAACCTAGAGCTCATCAGCGCGGACAGCGTAGTTGATGAAAAAGGGAATGCCTTTTTTTTAGTGCGTGTACGCACCCTGTCTACTACGATTGGAGCCCAAAAACTACCAATTATTCCAGGCATGGTTGCGGAAGTAGACATACTGACAGGAAAGAAGTCTGTACTTTCGTATTTACTTAAACCAATTCTTAGAGCGCAATCACGCGCTCTTACAGAAAGATGAGGCAAAACAGTTTGCCGCTCCTCGTCTCCAGTGACCTGGGCTTAATTAAGCACTGGTGTAAAAGCCTACACCCGAAATCACAGAAGTGGGTTGAACTTCGCAATTTCGAAGACTTGCTAAAGTACGCGTGCAAAAAAGAGGACATTGTCTGGCTTGACATGAGTCTCCCTAACATTCCCGCATGGAAGAGTTCCACGTGGCAAGACTTAATTCAAATTAGAAAATTGCGCATCATTGCGGCAAGCTCCAACCCCACAGACAACGAAGCGATTACAGCGCTCGATGCTGGTTGCGTTGGTTATTGTCACGCCTATTCGGACAGCGCGACACTAATTCAAGTAGCGCAAGTTACAAAAGCAGGGCATATATGGATTGGCACCAACTTAATGCAGCAACTCATTCAAAGCGCCAATCGTGTAGCAAAACCGCCAGCGGTCATAGCCAACAACGGCTGGCAAAAGACTCTCACAGCAAGAGAACGTGAAATTGCAAAATTTGCTGCCAACGGCGACTCAAACTTACAAATTGCGAAATCTTGCGATATTTCTGAACGCACTGTTAAAGCGCATATGAGCGCAGTTTTTGACAAATTAGAAATCACAGACCGTCTGCAGCTTGCGCTCAAAGTTCACGGCATTATTTAGAAATTAACGAAAACTGTACCTACGGACAATAGGCAGCGCCGGAAAACCACTCTACATTCAGCGAATATTTGCTGACTCTGGAGTTTTTATGGCTACCCCTCAAGGTTCTTCACAAGCGCGCGGCGTTATCGCAACTCTGGAAGGAACCGCGTGGATAGTCGGTGTCGATGGCAGCAAGAAGCTTGTTGAATTAGGCGACGAGGTTCAGGAAGGCCAAGTTGTACTCACTGAGTCAGGCACTCGACTTGAGTTGTCGTTGCCAAACGGTGCACAGATTACTGTGGAGTCTGGACGGGAGTTGCTTATCGACAGCAACTTGCTCGGCACAACACCTGCGGATGCGACTGAAGCATCCATTAAGGATCTAAACGAAAGCCCGAATGAAATCGCCAGGATACTTGCCAAAGGCGGCGATGTTTCGGATTCACTTGATCCCACCGCGGCTGGTCTTTCGGCAGGAGAGCGCGGCGATGCGCATGATTTTTATCGAGTGCTGCGGATTAATGAAGCGCTTACGAAGCTCGAAATCGGTCGAGCCCAGCCGAGCGCGGCGCTGGAATTTCAGTTTTCCGGAGAGCCGAACTCAACTAGTAATGCTGCTAGCATCACAAGAAACGCCCCCTCGGTATTAGTAGCAGATGTCAAATTCGCTGTAGAAAACACCCCCGCCACAGGCAACGTCCTGTTTAACGACACCGATATCGACAGCACTTTGAGCGTTGCTTCGTTCACCGTTGCTGGTGTGGCCAGTACCTTCACCGCCGGTGGCCCAGTAGCCATTATCCCGGGGGTTGGCTCCATTACTATCGCCGTCAACGGGGATTACACATTCACGGCCTTCACTAACTACAACGGCGTAGTACCTCTTGTCTCGTACACCACCAACACTGGCAGCATCTCCACGCTGGACATCTCTGTTACTCCGCTGAACGACACGCCTGTGATCTCTGGCAACGCCATTGGCGCCGTCACCGAAGACGCCTCCACCACCCTGTCAGACACCGGCTCGCTGACCATCACCGATGTGGATGGCGGCCATTCCGTGTTCCAGACCACCAGCACCAGCATCACCGCCAGCTCCGGCGCCCTGGGCACCTTGAGCATCACCAGCGCCGGCGTGTGGACTTACACCGTCGCCAACGCCGACGTGCAGTACCTCG
>JBEANP010000074.1:0-10902 GCA_041165385.1 Pseudomonadota bacterium
TCACATCAGAGTCCAGCGCACGCTGAAAGGCTACGGTTTGTTGGGTGAGCTGGCCGTGGAAGTATTCGGAGTTTTGGGTGTAGTAGCCCGGGCCGTTTACGCCGTCGGCTGCATAGGCGCGGTCGATTTGGGTGACAAGGCCTGAGCCGTCTGCGGTGGTGAGGTGGAATTCACTGGCGTTAGGGTTGGTGTTGAGTGAGGTGCCGCCTGCGTAGTGGTAGGTGATGCTTCCGTCGGGCATCTTTTGCGGTATCTGGATGACTTGGCTGACGGAGACTTGGTTGATGTTGGTAAGACTGGGGTTGCTCACCATCACAGCAGCGTAAAACTCTTTGGAATCCGTAAAACTATTGGGGAGGTTTTTTTGAACAACAAAGGCGTCAGATAAGTACCCGCCTTTGAGTGTGATGGTGTGGTCTGCATTGATAGTGACCAGCGCGTTGCTGTCGCGGGCGGGGGTGGGCTCGCTTAGAGTGATTGGAGTCGTGGGGCCTGCGTTACTCCAAGATTGCCCATCCGCAGTAGGGATCAGCTTCTGACTAAATACTATTGCATTACTTCCATCGAAACGATAAGTTTCCCCGCTAACGGGCACGCCATCACTGTTGTATTTGTACTGGGTGAGATTGGTACTAACAGTATTGCCATTTGAATCCTTCTGAACAACTGTTTCCGATTTGAAGTAATTTCCGGAAATATCTTTAGTCCAGATTGCCTTTGTTTCAATATCACCAACCACAGTAATTTGGGGCTCCATGAGGGGAGTTTGTCCATCGGGTGCCAATGCAATTGGCGACGGCAAAGCTGGGAATAGGCTTGCTGGTACCAGTGGGGCAGGGTTTGTTCCTTCTGCTCCTAACACCTGCCCTATGGTTTGTTCCCCTACGACGTTTTGGGCGATGCCGGCGGCTAAACCGATACCGCGCAGTACAAGGCCAGCAACTAATATTGGACCGGGGGCTTTAAATAGCGCTCCTCCAACGTCACTGATGCCACCAATTACACCTAGAACGGTTCCAGCCTTTACGTCGGCGATTGAGCTCGCATTTGTCCATTCGGCATTTAGTTGCAAAACTGAAACGCGAAGTGCCTCCAACGTTGCGGCGTTGCCAAGAATCGCTGCCCATTTAGGATCGTTCGCTGCCAAATAAGCTAAATCCGCTACAACTTTTGTTGCATTGACAGCAGCACTTTGCCATGCTTCACCTCGCGTACTTTCGTTATCACTTGTCAACGCATCTTTGAAGTTTTTAGCTAATGATACTGAGTCGTTTTGGAGATTTCCAATGGTGTATGCGGTCATATTTTTCCCCTTGATAGATTTTTGGACTTGCGATTTAAATAGATTAATTGAATGCAGCTAAAAATCAGAGTTAATGTCGTTGCCAACGACACTGCGCCAGTACGCATTCTGCTAATCCATAAATCTCGAATATCTTTATCAGAATAATCAAGATATTTTTTGCCGCCTGAACTAAGTTTGATAACAATTGGTACTGACTGCCCTGAAAAAAATACGGGTACGGTTGTTCGCTCGATTTCGACAACTCGCCCGACCAGCTCTTCTTTATGACGACAATCGTGCCAACTGACACCTGTCAGAGGAAAATATTCCATACTTGCGCAATCAGCAATAACACTACCGACCCTACTTTCGCTCGTACGTCCCCCAGAGCCACAACATTGGTACACACCACTTACTGTAGGTAGTCGTTCAAATGCATATCCTTCGGGCGGTTTTGCATTTTCACCAATAGCCAGAAACAGAATCGAAAGAAATCCCCATGCAATTACCGATCTAGTAAGCAAAGTTCTGTCATTCCACTTCACTTCTTTTTTCATTTCATCAGCCATATTAATAAATCCTCAAAAATGCGTTTTCTATCAGCTGTTTAATATCTCGCGAATGATCCAATTTTATTAAAGCAATCGTTATTCTTTGAATAGATTGCGAGCATTCAAAATCACAGCGGCTCAGAAACTGATTCACGCCGCCACCTCCCAAGCCAAATCATTCGCAGCCACCCCATGTTTAGAGTAAAAAGGGCCTCTAGCGCTCGTCCGTATTGGTTTAGTAGCTATCAATTCAGGAGTTGAGACTAGTTCGTACAACTTAGTTGCTTCTCTCACCGCGTTGCAGTTCAGGGCCGGTGCAGCCGTTGTATCGCTTGCGTCGTGCATAGTTATCTTCTTCATTCAAATTTCTCCTGTCGCATCCACTTGGTCATGATCCATTTGTCTCCTTGAAGCACGGGCGCGCCTCCATGCAATGTCATCCGGTCCAATTCGTTATTGGTGTTGGCATACGCAAAGTACAAGGCGTCGCCTTGCACGGGTTTGAATTTCAGGTTGAGTTTGGGGAACACGGTTTCACCACCTTCTTCCACGGTGTTGAGGTACACAATGAGCGTGGCAACGCGTTGCCCGCCGTTGTACAGCGATATTGGGCTGGTAGGGCTTTCCGGTGGGAAGAAGTCAAAGTGCGGCTGGTATTCGCCGCCAGAGCGGTAGTTCAGCAGTTGCAACCCTTCCCCGTTTTCCAGAGGCCACTGCGCTAGTGTTGCCAGGCGCTGCTCCAGCTCTGCCACCAGTGGGTTTTCTCCACGCTTTAAAAATACACCCTCACTGCTTCTAAAGTCCCGCACCACCAATTGGCCAGTGGTACGGTCTCGTGTTTGTGAGGGCGCAAGCCTGGGCCGTGCCAGCGCAACCATGGCTTCGCATTCGGCCTGGGATAGCACGTTGCTGTAATGAACGATGCGCGGCTGGGCTAAGTCCATCAGCACAGAGATTTTGCGGTCACCGATGTGGATAAATCCGTCACGGGGTTTGAGTGGCTGCGGGCCTAGTGCGTAGTTGTAGCCTTGGGCTTCGCTTTTGCGTTTGAGGCCTTCGCTGCGCTGCGTCCATGCCGCGCGGATTTCTCGTGCAGCAGCGTCGATCAGCGTTTGCTCTACAACGCCGTTTTCAATATTGCGAATCAGCCAATGGCGCCAATCACCCTTCAGCGGGCTGGGCTGGGCAATGGGCGCAGTAAGCGGTAGGGGTTTTGCGGGTGCTAATTTTTGTTCCATGTTTTCATCTTTCCCGCAAACTCTCATTCCCCATCCTCTGCACCGGACTAAGCAAAAACTCAATAATTCGCCGCTTGCCCGTCTTGATCTCTGCTGTCACATTCATGCCCGGACTAATCGGAATGTGTTTTCCATCAATGACCATGTCCCGCTTATCTAACGTCAAGATGGCCGGGTAATAACTCCCCCGCTTATCGTCCGCACTACTGGGGGTGACTGCATCCGCAGACACGTTGTCCACCGTGGCTTTCACGGTTCCATATTTGGTAAAGCTAAACGTCTCCAGCTTGATCTCTGCGGTTTGGCTAGCGTTCACAAACCCAATGTCTTGGTTGGCAACGCTCACCTCGGCTGTCACCTGGGTGGAATCCGGCACGATGATCATCAGTGGCTGGGCGCTGGTCACCACGCCACCTACGGAGTGCACTGCCAGTTGCTGCACCGTGCCGTCTACCGGGGAGGTGAGCTGGGTTTGCTTTTGGCGCTGGGTGGCTTTGGTGCTGTCCGCACTGAGTTGGCTGCGCTTGGTGCTGGCTTGGGCGTAGCGGTCACTCAGGTTGCGTTGGGTTTCTGCTTTAAAGGCGGCTTGGGCTTGTTCGGTTTCGGCAGCGGTGGCCAGGGCCTCGGTCAGTCTGGCCCGTTGGGTGGTCAGGTCGCGTTCCAGTTCTACGCGTTCGCGGGTTTTGTCTTGGGTGGCATGGCTGGAGATAAAGCCTTGGTTCACCAGTTGGGTGAAGTCCGCCTCGCGGCTTTGGGCCATGGGCACGGTGGCTTCTAGTTTGGCGATGCTGGCTTGGACGGTGGCAATTTCAGCTTGGCGGCGCTGGCCCTCGGCTTGCAGTTTGGAGAGCTTGGCTTGGATGTCTTGCCATTCAGACTGCAGTTGGGCTTGTATCTGGACGTTTATCTGGTTTTGAGTCTGTGTCTGATTTTTAATAGTCAAATCAGGCGCTAGCGCCCGTATCTCTTTGCTGTATTGCTTCTCTTTTGATAGCATTTGCAGCAGGGCTTGGGTGCGCAGTTCTTCGCTGGTAGCGGCGTTGAGCTGTTCTTGCACGCTGGTTTTGTCGGCTGCGGCCATGGTGGGGTCCAGCTCTACCAGTACTTGGCCCATCTTGACCTTGTCGCCGTCTTTGACCAGCACGGCTTTAACCACACTGGCTTCCAGCGGCTGGATGACTTTGGTGCGGTCACTGACGATGATGCGCCCGGGGGCCACCGCCACGATGTCCACCTCACCAAAGCACGCCCAGACCAGTGCCAGCACAAACAGGCCCATCAGCAGGTAGGCCAGCCGCCGGGGTGCGGGGTGCACAGGGGTGTCTTGCAGACTCAGGGCTGCGGGTAAGAAGGCCAACTCATCAGCCAAGCGGGGCGGGCCTGCCAGCTCGATGCGGTGTTGCCAGGCGGCGCTGAAGATGGCTTGGTAGCGGCGCAGCAGGCCGATGATGGGATGTTGGTTCATGCCTGCTCCCCTTGTTCCACTTTTCTGCCATCCTGCATGGCCCACAGGTAGGCATACAGGCCTTTGGGCTTTTGGATCAAGGCGTCGTGGCTACCGGCTTCCACAATGTTGCCCTTGTCCATCACGATGATGCGGTGGGCGTTGCGTACCGCGGACAGTCGGTGGGCAATGATCAGCACCGTGCGGCCCTGGCAGATGTGCTGCATGTTGTGCTGGATGATGGCCTCGCTCTCGTAGTCCAGCGCACTGGTGGCTTCGTCCAGGATCAAGATGCGTGGGTTGGTAAACAGGGCCCGGGCAATGGCCACCCGCTGGCGTTGGCCACCCGAGAGGCTGCCACCTTGCTCTCCCACCACAGTGTCATAGCCTTCGGGCAATTCGCTGATGAAGTCATGGGCGCCGGCCAGTTGGGCCACCCGCATCACCGCTTCAATGGGGGCCGCGGGGTCGGCAATGGCGATGTTCTCGCGGATGGAGCGGTTAAACAGCAGGTTTTCTTGCAAGACCACGCCCACTTGTCGGCGCAGTTGGGCCGCGTCAATCAGGCTGATGTCGATGCCGTCCACCAGCAGTCTTCCGCCTTCGGGGCTGTACAAGCGCTGCACCAGTTTGGTCAGGGTGCTTTTACCGGAGCCCGAGCGGCCCACGATGCCTATGACCTCGCCGGGGCGAATGTCCAGGCTGATGCTGTTCAACACGGGAGCAGCTTCGGCCCGGTAGCGGAAGGTCACTTTGTCCAGGGTGATGTGGCCTTTGAGTGCGGGCAGCTGGGCACCGCCGCCGTGCTGTTTGCCAGGCGGTAGTTCGGTGTGGGTGTTCAGAATATCCCCCAAGCGGGCTACCGAGATGCCGGTTTGCTGGAAGTCGGTCCACAACTGGGCCATGCGCATGATGGGTTGGGAGACACGACCGGCAAACATGTTGAAGGCGACGAATTGCCCAACGGTCAGTTGGTTATCCATGACCAGTTGGGCCCCAAACCACAAGGTGGCGGCGTTGACCAGCTTGCCAATCAGGTTGACGCCTTCATGGGCCAGGGTGGCCAGGTTCTGGGTTTTGAAGCTGGCCGACACATAGGCGGCTAGCTGGTTGTCCCAGCGTTTGGCAAAGCTGGGCTCCAAGGCACTGGCTTTTCCGTCTGGATACCGGTCACGGTTTCGACCAGCAAAGCCTGGTTCTCTGCACCGCGAGCGAACTTGTTGTCCAGGCGCGCACGCAGGATAGGGACGACGGCCAACGACAAACCAAAGTACAGCGGCAAACTCACCAACACAATCAGGGTGAGCGGTACGCTGTAGAAGAACATGACGGCAATGAAGACGATGGAGAACACCACATCAAGCAACACGGTCATGGCGTTACCGGTGAGGAAGCTGCGGATGTTTTCTAATTCGCGCACCCGGGCAATGGAGTCACCCACGCGGCGGGCCTGGAAGTAGGCCAAGGGGAGTTGAATCAGGTGGCGAAACAGGCGAGCGCCCAGTTCTACGTCAATACGGCTGGTTGTGTGGCTAAAGACATAAGCCCGTAGGGCGTTGAGTACGGACTCGAAGATGACAACGATGACCAGGCCGATGACCAAAACATCCAGGGTGGTCATGCCTTTGTGCACCAAGACCTTGTCCATCACCACTTGGAAGAACAAGGGGGAGACCAGGGCGAAGAATTGCAGCACAAAGCTGATGAGCAAGACTTCGCCCAACAGTCGTCGGTACTTCACCATGCTGGGGATGAACCAAGTGAAGTCAAACTTGGCCAGGGCGCCGGTCAGGGATGCGCGGCTGGTGATGAGAATCAGGGATCCATTCCAGCGCTTGGCAAAGGTCTCCGTGGGCTCAATCGTGGGTCCACTGCCTTGCACTGTCACATCCTGAAACAGCACCCGCTTACCATCACTTTGTGCCAGGATGACCATACGAATAGTGCCATCTGGCATGTGTATCCCGGCCAACGCTGGAAGAGGTACCAGGCCTAAACGCTCAACTGTGGAATGGGTTTGCTTAGCTTTGAGGTTTAGATGCTTGGCCGCGCGCAACACGTCTTGGGTGGTGATGCTGTCCGTGGGGGACAAGCCCAATTGATGCGCCAGTGTGGCGGGGTCGGCTGCAATATGGTGGAAGCGGGCTACTGTGCACAGGGCGGCTAAGGGGGCAAATGAAGTAGCGCTTTCCCCACTTAAAACTGCATTGGTGGATGTAAGTTGCTCGACCATGTTGTCTCCCCATTTATTGCGATTGCACCTGCTTGGAGGTGCGATTTTTATCGCGGGGGACGATACCACATGAAAAAATACTCTTGGTCTAGGCGCTGAAAAGCTAAGCCGCAGCTTTCAACCGCACCCCAGCCAACTCCGGTTGTAACACCAACCGGTGCGCTGCGCTAAAGCACAAAAACCGCTTGTTGGTAGCGCGGCCAATGGCGCACAGGCCCAAGCGGCTGGCGACCATTTGGCCCATTTGGGTGATACCGCTGCGCGACACCACCACGGGAATGCCCATTTGCGCGGCCTTAATCACCATCTCGCTGGTGAGGCGACCGGTGGTGTAGAAAAACTTGTCGGCGCTGCGCATATCGGTCTGCAGCGACATCCAGCCAGCTATGGCATCGATGGCGTTGTGGCGGCCCACGTCTTCTACAAACACCAGCATTTCCTGGCCCTGAAACAGCGCGCAGCCGTGCACCGAACCGGCCGATTTGTAAATGCTTTGCTGCAAGCGGATGGCGTCCACCATGCCGTAGAGCTGGCCTTGGGTAATGGTGGCGGGTGGCAGTTCTATGGTGTCTACTGACTCCATCAGATCGCCAAACATACTGCCCTGGCCGCAGCCCGTGGTCACGGTGCGCTTGGCGGTTTTTTCAGCCCAATTGGCAATGCCGTTGCGGGTTTTTACGGCGGCAGCGCCTACTTCCCAGTCTACGGTGATGGATTCCACCTCCGCCGCACTTTGCACCAGTCGCTGATTGAGCAAAAAGCCCAACACCAGCAACTCGGGCTGCGCGCCCAGGGTCATTAGCGTGACCATCTCAACCTTGTCCACATACACCGTCAGCGCGCGCTCTGACGGTATAGCCATATCAATGCGTTCGCCGAACTCATTCACCGCTTGCAGCGCGTGCGTAAGCGGCGCTTTGGCGTGGGTGAGTCGGGGCAAGGCGGGTGACATGGCTTTAGAGCGCAGTTTTAGATAGCAGCTGCGTGCGCAGCGGTTCCGTAGCCCGATTTGGCGGGCACGCCACCGCGGCGAATAGCCACCGCGCAGTACTTGAACTCGGGAATCTTGCCAAACGGGTCCAGCGCGGCATTGGTCATCAAATTGGCCGCCGCCTCGTAGTACGCAAACGGAATAAACACCGCGCCCTTGGGCGTGCCGTCGTCGCGGCGCACATAAATAGCCACCGCACCACGGCGCGACTGCACAGTCATCACGTCGCCGGGCTGCAAGCCAAGGGCCTGCAGATCGTCACCGCACATGGATGCAGTGGCCATAGGCTCAATGGCGTCAAGCACGGTAGCGCGGCGCGTCATGCTGCCGGTGTGCCAATGCTCCAGCTGGCGGCCTGTAATTAGCACAAACGGAAAGTCTGCATCGGGACGCTCGTTGGCGGGGATGATGTCGGCAGGTACCAAGTTCACCTTGCCGTCGGCGGTGGCGAAGTGCTCAATGAAGACGGTGGGTGAACCTGGGTCTTCGGCGCTCAGGCAGGGGTAAGTCACGCTGGATTCGCGCTGCAACCGCTCCCAGGTGATGCCCGAGATGGCTGCATGCATGGCTTGGCGCATTTCTTCATACACCGCAGCCACGCCATCCATCTCGCCCGCATAGTTCCAGTCCAGGCCCATGCGCTTGGCGATTTGCTGAATGATCCACAGGTCGGGCTTGGCTTGGCCGGGCGGGTCGATGGCCTGCTTGCCGAGCTGCACCATGCGGTCGGTGTTGCTGACCGTGCCGTTTTTCTCGGGCCAGGCGGTGGCGGGCAACACCACATCGGCCAGCCAGGCGGTCTCGGTCATGAAGATATCTTGCACCACCATGTGCTCCAGACTGGCCAGCGCGTGGCGTGCGTGGTTCAGGTCGGGGTCGCTCATGGCGGGGTTTTCGCCCATGATGTACATGCCGCGCACCTTGTGCGGGTCGCTGTCAGGTGCCAGCGCCTTGTGCATGATTTCGACCACGGTGTAGCCGGGCTGGTCATCCAGCTTCATGCCCCAGAAGTTTTCAAACCAGTCGTGCGCCGCCTTGTTGGTGACGCGCTGGTAGTTGGGGTACATCATGGGGATCAGGCCCGCGTCCGACGCACCCTGCACGTTGTTTTGGCCGCGCAATGGGTGCAGGCCCGAGCCAGGTTTGCCAATCTGGCCGGTGACGGTGACCAATGCAATCAGGCAACGTGCGTTGTCGGTGCCGTGCACGTGCTGGCTAATGCCCATGCCCCACAAAATCATGGCGCTCTTGGCTTTGGCAAATGCACGGGCTACTTCGCGCAGCGTTTGTGCAGGAATGCCGCAAATGGGCTCCATGGCCTCAGGGCTGTAGCCCTTGACGTTTTCGCGCAGTGCTTCGTAGTTGTTGGCGCGCTGGGCAATAAATTCTTGGTCGGCCAAACCTTCTTCAATCACCACGTGAATCAGGGCATTGAGCATGGCCACATCGGTGTCGGCCTTGAACTGCAACGTGCGCCAGGCGTGTTTGCCGATGTCGGTAATACGCGGATCTGCAAGCACAATCTTGGCGCCCTTTTTGGCCGCGTTCTTCATCCAAGTGGCGGCTACTGGGTGGTTGGATGTGGGGTTGGAGCCAATCACAAAAATCAACTCAGAGTGCTCCACGTCGTTAACCTGGTTGCTCACCGCACCCGAGCCTACGCCTTCGAGCAATGCCGCCACGCTGGAAGCATGGCACAAGCGCGTGCAGTGGTCTACGTTGTTGCTGCCAAAACCAGTGCGCACCAGTTTTTGGAACAGATAGGCTTCCTCGTTGCTGCCCTTGGCAGAACCGAAACCGGCCAGCGATTTTTTGCCATGCGTGTCGCGCAGGTCTTTCAGCTTGCCTGCGGACAAGGCCAAGGCTTCTTCCCACGTGGCTTCACGGAAAACAGCGGACCAGTCTGCGCTGTCACGGTTGAGCTGGCCCAGTAGTTCAGGGTCTTTGGGTACGCCTGCCTTGCGAATCAGCGGCACAGTCAAGCGCTGCGGGCTGTGGGCATAGTCAAATCCGAAGCGGCCTTTGACACACAGGCGGTTGTGGTTGGCGGGGCCATCGCGCCCATCCACACTCACGATGACGTTGTCTTTGACGTTGTACGTGACCAGGCAACCGACACCGCAGAAGGGACACACCGAGTCCACTTTTTTGTCCACTATTTGCGAGCCGATTTGCGTCTTGGGCATCAGCGCGCCGGTGGGGCAGGCTTGTACGCATTCGCCACAAGCTACACAGGTGCTGTCACCCATGGGGTCGTTCAGGTCGAACACGATTTCGCTGTGGCTGCCGCGCATGGCGTAGCCAATGACGTCGTTCACCTGTTCTTCGCGGCAGGCACGCACACAGCGGTTGCACTGAATGCAGGCATCCAGGTTCACCGCCATCGCAGGGTGCGACATATCGGCCTTGGGTTGTTCGCGTCGAAGCGTTTTGAGCTCGGGACGCACTTGCACCTGCATGCGCGCAGCCCAGTCACTTAACTCTCCATGCTGCTGCGACTCGTCTTTTTCATTCCATTTGTAGCCGGTGTCCGGCATGTCAGAGAGCAACATTTCCAGCACCATCTTCTGGCTTTTGATAGCACGCTCGCTGGTGGCCTGCACTTCCATGCCAGCCGTAGCGCTGCGACAGCAGCTGGGGGCCAAAGTGCGCTCGCCTTTGATCTCGACCACGCAGGCGCGGCAATTGCCATCGGCACGCAAGCCATCTTTGTAGCAAAGGTGGGGGATGCACGTGCCCGCGCGCTCAGCGGCCTTGAGGATGGACTCGCCCTCGAACGCTTCGACTGGCTTGCCATCGAGCATGAAGGTGATGACTTGGGGTGTCACTTCAACCAATTTGGTAGGGGCGTTCATATCAAGCCACCTCGTGAGGAAAGTATTTTTGAACACAGCGTACTGGATTAGGCGCCGCCTGCCCCAAGCCGCAAATAGACGCATCGGTCATGACCACGTTCAGGTCTTCCAGCGTCTCGTTATCCCACACCGCTGCTTCTAATAGTTTGGCAGCCTTGGCGGTACCTACGCGACAAGGTGTGCACTGGCCACAACTCTCGTGGGCAAAAAACCGCATCATGTTGAGCGCCGCATCGCGCGCTTTGTCGTTCTGGCCCAGCACGATCACCGCTGCAGAACCAATAAAGCCGCCATGTGGCTGGAGG